>NZ_JAIWJZ010000002.1:0-87760 GCF_020216105.1 Enterobacter sp. K16B | reverse complement strand
CACCACCCTGGCGACCCGGGCTCCCGGCGGTAAATCGCCGCTTCGCGGATTGTTCGCCCCATCCCTGGGGCTCACCCCTTCGGGGCCAGCGCAGGCGCTGTCCAAAATTGCTCCCGGCAATTTTGTCTTCGGCTTATTCCTTCCGGCTTATCGGGGACGGGCGGAGGTAACGTCCCTGTAAAGCCCGCCCTCTCGGCGCATCCATGCGCCTCGCCCCGGCCGGAAGGCAAACGCCTCAGCGATTTACAGCCGGACCAGGGTGTCGCTGTAAGCCATTAATTTTCCGGAGCAACATTCATCGCTTCAGGTAAAACTACCGGGGTAAGGGAAAGGAGGAAAAGCAGACCTGTGCCTGAAATAAAGACCGCACCGAACGGTCCCCTCGCCCCTTTGGAGAGAGGGTTAGGGTGAGGGGAAGCTCCCCCCGGCACAAATCTGGAAGGCGCCTCGCAATCCCGCAAGTAACCTTATGTAATCTGTGGTTTACCCTGTTATTTGTTTTCATCACATCGTAAAGTACCTGCGTTGCGGCAACCACCGCAGCCGGGCGTGAGAACCTGAAGATACAAGGTGATACCGGAGCGACCGGCTGGTTGGCTCCCTTGTGACTCATTTCTCATCTCCCTGGAGGCATTCCGATGACCCTTCTGTCCACTCTCACTGACACATCCCACCATAGCTTCACCGAACAGCTTATCGCCTTACCCCTTCCTGCCTCTGCGGACCTTTTTGAGGTGGCAGAACTCTGCGCCGCGTTTGCCAGCGCGCTGGTTGAAACACAGAACGTTAGCGAACGCCATGCCCTCTGCGGCCGCCTGCTGCATGCCCTGGAGGCGCTGGAACGTCTGTGTGACGCCGATCTGCCGCCGCATCTGATTGAACAACTGATTGCCGGTGACGCCGCCTCGTCGTGCATGCCGCACTGCTGGCAGGAGACAATCACCCCGGTCACCTATGCCCGTGCGCTGGCGCAGGCGATTCTGGGGAATACGCTGCCGCAGGAGGTGAATACCGTGCTGACGGGATTACTGCATGACATGGTGTTTCTGCTGGCGGAGTTTGTGAAGGAACCTTATCTGCGCGCTTAACACAAAGCCGGGTGGCGGCTTCGCCTGACCCGGCCTACGTTTGTGCTGCGCTGCCGGGCATAAAACAAAAAAGCCCTCCGGGGAGGAGGGCAAACCGCGCGTGAGGCACGCGCGTAATGACAATGTAAGGTGGTTTTGTCCAGATTAACGCAGCAGGGACAGCACGTTCTGCGGAACCTGGTTGGCCTGTGCCAGTACGGAAACACCTGCCTGCTGCAGGATGTTAGCGCGGCTCATGGCGGACACTTCCACGGAGAAGTCGGCATCCTGAATACGGGAACGCGCTTCGGTGGTGTTGATGATATTGGTGTTCAGGTTCGCAATGATGGAGCTGAAGCGGTTCTGAACGGCACCCAGGTCGGCACGGAAGTCACCGATTTGAGTGATTGCATCAGACAGCTTCTCCAGCAGGTTGTCGGCAGCAGCCGCACCAAACTCCTTCAGCACAACATCACTGTCGGCAGGACGAACGTCAGTAGCAGTTGGCACACCAGTAGCATTAAAGGTAATTTCTTTTAATACCTTACCACCGGTACCATCATCGCCGCCGTAAACGAAGTAGCGATCGTTTGTGCCATCGTTCATCGTGATCATCTTCATACCAGAAGATTCAACGGTTTCACCAGCTCCGAAGGCTTCTGCAGCAACATTGTTAAGTATGGTCTCAGTCAGGGTAACTTCTGTACCTGCACCATTAACTTTATCACCCTCTTTAAGCGCGGTAGACGATCCTTCTGTGAAGTCACTTTTCCCGTGAAGCAGCATATCGATGTCAGCCGGGTCAGTAATCTCTGCTGTATCAGGATTTGCACCCAGTTTTAATTTAGCCCCCGTTGCGTCCCATTTAGGATCGGTGATTTCAACCATTTTTTCAGAATTTTCACCATACGCAAAGATTCGGGTAGTACCATTGTCATCGTAGGTCATTACCTTAACATCTGCTACGTCAGCTTCACCCACAACAGTTTTAAGAGCATCTCTTTCTGTATCAGCAAGTTCCCAAACCTTACCCGATGCGTGTCCGATATCCACATCACCATTTGCCTGCTCGACTGCGGCATCATCAAACTGACTTGCCAGCGTACCCGCACCATTCACGGTAATCCCGATATCCTCGAAATCAGCCAGGAAGTTGTCCAGACCCAGGGTCTGCATATCCAGCTTGTTCAGGGTAATGTCGATGGTATCCTCGTCTTTATCGCCAATCTGAATGGTGATTTTAGATTGTGAACCGTCAAAGACCTTCACGCCGTTGAAGTTGGTGGTTTCCGCCACGCGCTGGATCTCTTCCAGACGGGAAGCAATTTCTTTTTTGATGGAGTCGCGGTCGCCGGCAGAGTTGGTGCCGTTTTTCGCCTGTACGGTCAGCTCGCGGATACGTTGCATGTTTTCGGTCACTTCTTCCAGCGCGCCTTCGGTGGTCTGTGCCAGGGAGATACCGTCGTTGGCGTTACGCGCTGCCTGAGTCATACCGCGGATAGAAGAGGTGAAGCGGTTAGAAATCGCCAGGCCTGCCGCATCGTCCTTCGCGCTGTTGATACGCATACCGGAAGAGAGACGCTGAATAGCGGTACCCAGAGAGCTCTGAGATTTGTTCAGGTTGTTCTGCGCCATCAGGCTCAGTGCGTTGGTATTAATGACCTGTGCCATTGTTATATCCTTCTAAGTAATAACGAAATGTGAGATATGCGTTAATTGCGTCGCATACTGAATTCATCGGGGGGAATGAAAATGACTAAATTATTTTTTTCGATTTTTTTGTCATTGCTGAAAATGGCGTCAGAAATGATGCTAATTACTTAAATGGCTAAAAACAATTAACCAATAAACGCACATCTTTGTTATCCGCACGCCTGCGCGTTGTTCACGTATATATGAAAAATTAAACTTCCTTCTTTATTCCCCGATAGAAAAGTAACAGGTCATCCCTTTACAACAGGAAATATTATTATGGTATCAACCAACTTTTTAGGTATGGGCTCGGGTCTGCCTTTTGAGGAACTGCTGGCAAAGGAGCGTGCGGCCAGTTCAGTCAAGCTGAACCCCTATCTGCAAAAACAGAAAACCTATAACGGGCAAATCTCCGCGTGGGGGTCTATTTCCAGCGCGCTCAGCACCCTGAAGGATACGCTCGGCAAGCTGGAAGATGAGGGCTTTAACGGTGTCAGCGTCAGCGATAACAAAACCTTTAAGGCCACAGCGGGGAAAGGGACTATCCCGAACAGCTACTCCATGGCCGTGGCGCAGCTGGCGAAAGCGCATCAACTGGAGGTGGAAGGAACGTCACGAGATAAGGATATTGGTAAGAGCGCCGCGACTGTCACCATCGAGATGGAAGGCAGTGATAAACCGCTGGTGGTGGAACTCAAGGCAGACGAAACGTCCCTCGATGATATTGCAAAAAAAATCAATGAACAGAAGGGCGACGTTGCTGCTGAAGTGGTGACGGTGAAAGACGGAGAACACAAGCTCGTCCTGACCTCGAAAAAAACCGGTAAAGACGGGGAGATGACGATAACGGTAACGGGGGATGCCGCGGTCAAGGATGCGCTTGAGAACAGCAAAGAGATGACCGAGGCCCAGAATGCCATTGTCTGGCTCAACGGTAATGAGGTCGAGCGCAGCTCTAACACCATTAAAGATTTGATTACCGGTGTAACCCTTGAACTGCGCGAAGTATCGGAGAAAGACCCTGACGCCGATCCCGGCGCAAAGCACCCCTTCAAAACCGAATCCCTCACCATTACCGAAGACACCTCAAAGGTGAAATCACTGATTGAGGAGTTCGTTAAAAACTACAACAGCTACCTCAGCACCGTCGCCAGTGCCACCAAATACACGGCCCCCGACCGCGACAAACTCGCGGAGGACGAAATCCCGCTGCCTGACGCCAGTAATGGAGCGCTGTTCAGCGACGGCAGCCTGCGTCGCCTGACCAGCCAGCTGAAAGCCACCGTAGGCGGTGAGTACCGCGAGGCCGGGGACGTGATCACCTCACTTGGGCGTCTCGGCATCACCGTGACCTTCGACGGTAAAACCGGCGATGACCGCAGCGGTACGCTGGGTACCCTCACCATTGACAGCAAAAAGCTCGACGCCGCCCTGAAGGACAACCCGAAGGAAGTCGAGGCGCTGTTCCTCGGCAAAGGGGGGAAGGAGGGGATTAAAGATCGCATGGAGGGCATCTTTGATACCTATCTCGGCGATAAGGACGCGATCACGAAAAAGGAAGGGGTGATTGAAACCACGCTGGAGTCCCTGCGCGAGCAGGAAAAACGCATCGGTAAGCAGATCACGGCGGTGCAAAAGCGTATCGACGAAGCCATGCTGCGCCGTGAAAAGGAATATCAGCGCCTGGATAAAGCGATGAGCGATATGAAAAGTATCGAAAACAGTCTGGTGAGTTCTCTGGCTTCATTAATTTAATATTGACTTATTACCGGGCAGGTCGCTGCCCGGCAGGATTTGACGATGTACACCAAAACGGGCAACAGTGCCTACACCGCTGTCTCACTCGACAGCCAGATTAGCGGCGCCACGCCGCACCAGCTGATCGTCCTGCTGTATGACGGGGCGATTAACGCCATGAAGCGGGCGGACATTTACTTCCAGTCCGGCAATATCGCCCGTCGCGGGGAGATGATCTCCCGCGCCATCAATATTATCGACAACGGCCTGCGCGCCGGTCTTGACCACGAGAAGGGCGGGAAAATCGCCGAAGAGCTGGAGAGCCTGTACGAGTATATTTCGCGCACGTTGCTTGAGGCCAACCTCAACAAGTCCGGCGAAAAGCTGCCGCACCTCATCGCCCTGATGACGGGGATGCTGGAAACCTGGCAGGCCATCGCGCCACAGCAGAAGCAGGTGAAGCATGGATAACGCTGTGATTGAGCTGATTGAACAGCTGTTGGTTAGCAACAAAAAGCTGCGCCAGCAGGCCGATGCCGGCGAATGGGATGTGTTTCTTGACGAGTCCGTGGCCTATACCATGGGGATGAGAACACTGTGTGACATCGATTTAACCCAGCTGGCGCAGCACAACAAGCCGCAGGTCAGTGCCCAACTGGCAACCCTGCTGGAGCACGATGCCCTTCTGACGCGCGCCATTCAGGGGCGTCTCACCGCCATCAGCACCGAACTCTCCGGCATGCGTAAAAGCCGTACGATGGCGAAAGCCTACACCTCTGTTTAATTTCCTTCCTGATTGCCGGGTGGCGCTGCGCTTACCCGGCCTACCCCTCACCCCTCACCCCTCACCCCTCACCCTAACCCACTCCCCAAAGGGGCGAGGGGACTGTTGGGTGCGGTTTGTAATGGCAGCGCAGGTCTGCTTTTTACCCTCTCCCAAAAAGGAGAGGGGACTGTTGGGTGCGGTTTGTGATGACAGCACAGGTCTGCTTTTTACCCTCTGCCCTTTGGGGAGAGGGCCAGGGTGAGGGGGGGCAAAAAAAAGCCCACCAGAGGCGGGCAAAAGAGGACAACGCAGACAGATAAGATCAGATGCTGATGTTGTATTTGCGACCCGTCGGCATCTGGCTGGATTCCCCCGCCGGGCCGTACAGTGAGCTGGCGTGACCCACGTTGTCGATCGCCTTCTGGATATGCTGGTTTTTCTTCATATGGCTTTGCAGCAGGGATTCCACCTGCTGATTCAGCGCTTTGGTGCTGCGCACCTTTTCATGCACCTGCTGCCAGCTGGCGAACAGCTTGCCGAGCCCCGGGTAGGGGGCTTCGGTGCCGGAGGTTTGCTCCTGCTGGCGGCGCATGTCGTCGTAGTACTGCAGGGTCGTCAGCAGCTGGTTTTTGTTATCCGCCAGCACCTGCAGCGACACCGGGTTGATCTGGGTACGGTTGAGCTGATTCACCTCTTCAATCATGATCGCCTCCAGCTCATCCAGAGAGGTTTTCATTTGCGTGAGTATCGGGTAAAGCTTGTCCATAAGGGGCCTGTAAACGGTTAAAACGAAAACATGTCCTGCACCATCGCCTGAGCAATCTTCTCCGGCTCAATGCGCAGGGTACCCGCCGACAGCGCGGCGCGCAGTTCGGCGACGCGGGCGTGGTCCACGTCGCGGCTGTCGTCGGTCTGAATTTTTTTAGTCAGCTCGCTCAGGGTGACATTGGTGTTGTCGCGCTTTTCGCTGCGCGTGGCCGCCACCTCGCTCTCCTGCGGCTGCGTGCGGGCGCGCAGATCCTGCGTCGGGGCAATCTTCGCGACTGGCGCGGTGGTCTGGCTGCTGTTGATGCTCATGGTGGTCCTCGCAATAACATTAAGTGCTCAATACTTCTTTCTTCGGTGATTCTCAGAAAAGCTAAAATTTATTATTGAGAAATAATCATCACCTGGCCGTCGGCCGCCACTTTGCCGCTGACGGTGCGCCCGCCAGTGGTTTTCACCTTCAGCACGTCATCCACTGCGGCATTGTTCAGCGCTTTGCCCTGGCTGCGGATCCGAAAGCCCGACCCGGCGGTCACCAGATCCACCGTCTGCCCGGCACGCAGCCGCCACTGCTGGCGCAGCTGGTTTTCCAGCAGTGGTTTACCGGCGTCGATGGCGCGGGTGAGGCGCTGGCCGATAATCTGGTCCGCGTTAAAAATCAAGCCACCGGGCTGGTTATCGAGGCTGCCGGTAACCGGTTCGATATCGCTGCGCTGCACAATGGCCCCACCGGGCAGGCTCTGGCTGGCCACCCACCAGGTGCCCTGGGCGCTGATGCGTATCGGCAGGAAATGACGACGCGCGCCGCACTGGGCCAGCACGGTACGCTTGCCGGTGAGACGGCTGTCGCGTCCCACCAGGCTCAGCTCCGGGTTCTCACACACGGCGGCCAGCTGGGCAGGCGTGGCGAGCAGGGCCACGGTGCGCACCACCTCGCCGTTGCTCTCCGGCTGTTGGATCAGGGCATCCAGCTTGAGCAGCAGGCGCTGCTTCGCCGTCTGGTCAGACGGAACGCTGGCACCAGCAGACGCAGAGCAGAGCAAGACGGCCATCGCCGCGCTGAATAATCGGAGCTTCATCTTATTGCCTTAATACGGTATTTAATTTATAAAACGTGGCGAAATTATATACGCAGTGGCGAGGCTTTTATTGCCTTAAATAATGACACTTCTGACGGCATTTACCTTCTTCATTTTTTTATCGCTCTCCTCATTATTTCTATTTCCCTAAATAGGCTTATTTCTGTCGGGTCTTCGCAGTGTGATATTTCACCAGCGCTGTCTACACTATCGCAGTTTAAATAACGCGAGACAGGAGTCCTGTTGTCATGAATAAACTTGATGACGCCTTTCGCTTTCAACAGCAGGCGTTAGGTTTGCTGTCGCGCCGTCAGGATATTTTGGCTTCGAATATTGCGAATGCCGACACCCCTGGCTACCAGGCGCGGGATATTGATTTTACACAACAGCTAAAGGCGGCCATGGAAAATAACTCCCTGGCGAAATCACCCGTATCACTGTCATTAACGTCAAACCGACATATTGAAGGTAAAGCGCAGCCGTTTGACGACGCTCAGCTGCTTTATCGTATTCCGGATCAGCCGAGTGCCGATGGCAATACAGTGGATATGGATCGTGAGCGCGTCAATTTTGCGGATAACGCCGTGAAATATCAGTCGGGACTGACGTTCCTTGGCGCGGATATTAAGAAAATGATGACTGTGCTCAGTCAGGGGTAATTAGCGATGTCGCTCTTTAGCGTATTTGATATTTCAGGTTCAGCGATGGCGGCCCAGTCCCGCCGTCTTAACGTCAGCGCCAGCAATATGGCCAACGCCGATAGCGTGGCGGGGCCGGACGGCCAGCCGTACCGTGCCCGTCAGGTGGTATTTCAGGTCGATAACTCGGCCGGTCAGGAAATTGGCGGCGTGCAGGTCAGCGACGTGGTGGAGAGCAGCGCCCCGGATCGCCTGGTCTACGAGCCGGGCAATCCGCTGGCGGATGAACAGGGCTACGTGCGCATGCCCAACGTCAACGTGATGAACGAGATGGTCAACACCATCTCCGCCTCCCGCAGCTACCAGGCCAACGTGGAAGTGATGAACTCCGCCAAAAGCCTGATGCTGAAAACATTAACTCTTGGTCAGTAAGGACGCATATGGCGGTCTCTTCGATTAACAACAACAGCGGCACGGGCGGCACCGGCACGGGCAACAGCGCGGCAGATCTGTCGAACCAGTTTATGAACCTGCTGGTGGCGCAGATGAAAAACCAGGATCCCACCAACCCGATGGATAACAACCAGCTCACCTCGCAGCTGGCGCAGTTCAACATGGCGGCGGGGGTGGAGAAGCTCAACACGTCCGTCGGTTACGTCTACGGCATGATGTCCCAGCTGGGCAGCATGAGCGCCTCCTCCTGGGTCGGGCGCACCGTGCTGATTGAAGGGGAGGCTAAAGTCTCCTTTGGCGATCGTTTTGCGATCCATCAGGAAGGCGTTGAGACGCCTGAAGGCTCGGACGACTTCCACTTCGCGCTGTCGGACGATGCCGAAACGCTCACCGTCACGCTGCACGACGGCGACAAGGCCTACACCGCCGAGCTGAAGAACGTCAAGAAGGGGATGAATACCTTCAACCTCGACGACCTGGACAACTTCAAGCCGGAGCCGGGGCCACCGCGCGATCGCGAGTACACCCTCTCCTTTGAGGCCAGCAACGCCGAAGGGGAGAACCCGACGGTGTACGGCCTGATTCAGGAACAGGTACAGGGGGTCACCATGGATCCAAATGGGCCGATTCTGCATCTGCTGAATCACGATCCGATCATGATGGACAAAGTGTTCGTCATTCAAAAATAAACATTACTTCTGGAACGAAATTATGGGTTTTTCACAAGGTCTTAGCGGTCTGAGCGCCGCGGCAAAAGCGCTGGACGTGGTGGGTAACAACATCGCCAACTCCCAGACGTTTGGATTTAAAGCAGGCTCCGCCTCTTTTGCGGATATCTTCGCCGGTTCGCAGGGGATGGGCGTGCGGGTGGCAGGTGTTAATCAGAACTTTGGCGACGGCAATCTGGCGACCGGCAGCTCCGCCCTCGATATGGGGATCTCTAATCGCGGCTTTTTCCGCCTGGTCGATGAGGCGGGCAGCGTGTTCTACAGCCGTAACGGTCAGTTTGATCAGGACGAAAATGGCAATATCTATAACAAAACCAACGGACTATTTTTAACCGGGTATCAGGCGACGAACGGGGTGATTAACCCCGGCGCGCAGGTCGGGCCAATCCGCATTCCGAAAGACGATATGCCTCCTGCGGCGTCAACCAGTGGGTCTCTGAGCGGCAACCTCAAGTCAGATGCAGAGATCATCACAAAAAGGCCTTTTAACAAGGATGACAAAGATACCTACAACTACGTCAGCGAAGTCACTGCCACCGACAGCCTGGGCAACAAGCACGCGATTAAGGTCTATTTCGTGCATACGGCATCAGGGGAATGGGAAGCCCACGCGGAAGACTCAACTTCACCTGCGGGTGTTGAAACGCTTAATCTCAAGTTTGATACCCAGGGCAACATTATTGGCAACGCGGAAATGGATATCAAGGGCGCGGCCTATAACGGCTCTGCGCCACTGGCATTGAAACTGGATTTTTCAAAACTGAGCCAGAACAGCGGCGATATGCAGATTATGCTGGGCGAAATTGACGGCCAGGCGCCGGGCAAATTCAACGGCTACGAAGTCAGCGACAGCGGGGAAGTCATCGTTATCTACAGTAACCAGAAACGCCAGACCGTGGCGCAGGTGGTGCTGGCGGACTTTGCCAACGTCGGCGGTCTGGCGCAACAGGGCAACAACCTGTGGGCGGAGACCGGACAGTCCGGCCAGCCGTTCCTTGGCACCTCCGGCAGCGGCAGCTTCGGCACCATCAACGGCGGCATGCTGGAGACCTCCAACGTTGAGCTGGGCAACGAGATGGTCAACATGATCGTCTATCAGCGTAACTACCAGTCCAACTCGCAAACCATCAAAACCCAGTCTGAAGTGCTGCAGACGCTGGTTAACCTGCGTTAAGGCTGAACGATGGATCGCGCTATCTATACCGCCATGAGTGCCGCCAATGCGGCGCTCAACCGCCAGGCGGTCACCTCAAACAATCTGGCGAACAGCTCCACCGCGGGCTTTCGCGCCCAGCTGGCGGCGTTCCGTTCGGTACCCATCGAAGGGGAAAGCCTGCGCACCCGTGCGCTGGTGGCGGAGTCGACGCCGTTTCACGACACCACCATGGGGCCGATCACCCATACCGGCCGCAGTCTCGACGTGGCGCTGCCGCAGAACGGCTGGCTGGCGGTGGCGCTGGACGACGGCAGCGAAGGCTATACCCGTAACGGCGCTATCGAGGTGGATCAGGACGGGGCGCTGAGCGTCAACGGCCGCCCGCTGATGGGCGACGGCGGGCCGCTGGAGGTACCGCCGCAGTCCCACGTCACCATCGGCAGCGACGGCACCGTGTCGGCACTCGGCATGGGCGACGACCCAACGGCGCTGGTGCCGGTGGGCCGCCTGAAGCTGGTCAATGCCGAGATGAACGAGATGGTGCACGGCGACGACGGGCTGTTCCGCACCGCGGGCGGCAACCCGCTGGCGCAGGACGAAACCCTGCGTCTGACCCCGGAAGCCATCGAGGGCAGCAACGTCAGCCCGGTGCAGGCCATGACGCAGATGATCGCCAACTCGCGCGGCTTCGACATGAACATGAAGGTGATCCGCACCGCCGACGAAAACGCCCAGAAGGCCAACCAGCTATTAAGCGTGAGCTAAGGCCGCGCAAGGAGTCACTATGATTCGTTCCTTATGGATCGCAAAAACCGGGCTGGAAGCACAGCAGCTCAATATGGACGTCATCTCCAACAACCTGGCGAACGTTAATACCAACGGCTTCAAGCGTCAGCGCGCCGTGTTTCAGGACTTGCTCTACCAGAACATGCGCCAGCCCGGCGCCCAGGCGAGCGAGCAGAACACCCTGCCGAGCGGCCTGCAGCTGGGGACCGGCGTGCGTCCGGTCTCCACCCAGCGGGTGCACACTCAGGGCGGAATGAACCAGACCGGCGACGAGTACGACGTGGCGATTGAAGGGGAAGGGTTCTTCCAGGTGCAGATGCCGGACGGCAGCACCGCCTACACCCGCGACGGCCACTTCTCGAAAAACGCGGACGGCCAGCTGGTGAATGCCGAAGGCTACCCAATCCAGCCGGGGATCGTCATCCCGCAGGATGCCACCAAACTTAACATCGGCAGCGACGGGATCGTCAGCGTGAAGGTGCCAGGGCAGGCGGAAGAGCAGCAGATTGGCCAGCTGACGCTGACCACCTTCGTCAACAATTCGGGGCTCGAAAGCATCGGCGGCAATCTCTACAAAGAGACCCAGTCCTCCGGTGCGCCGAACGAGCTCAACCCGGGGATGGAGAGCGCGGGCACCCTGAAGCAGAGCTACGTGGAAATCTCCAACGTCAACGTGGCGGAAGAGCTGGTGACCATGATTCAGGTGCAGCGCGCCTACGAAATCAACAGTAAAGCGGTCTCGGCATCCGACCAGATGCTGCAGCGGCTTTCCCAGCTGTAATCCTCTCTCTGGCCGCCTGTGCGGCCAGACATTTTATCGACACTGAAATGAATAAACTTTCTCAACACATCCCGGCGGCGGTGCTGCTGGCAGGCACGCTGCTGCTCGGCGGCTGTGCGCACATCATGCAAAAGCCTCTCGTCGAGGGGCCGACGACGGCAACACCATTACCGATGGCACCGGCGGCCACCGGCGGCTCACTGTTTCAGGCCGGGCAGGCCATGAACTACGGCTATCAGCCGATGTTCGAAGACCGTCGCCCGCGTAACGTGGGTGACACGCTGACCATCCTGCTGCAGGAGAACGTGAGCGCCAGCAAGAGCTCCTCCGCCAGTGCCAACCGTAATGGATCGGCCGGTATGGAGCTGCTTGCCGTGCCGACCGCCGCCGGCAGCTGGCTTGGCGACGGCAAAGCGGATTTCAAAGCCGAAGGATCAAACGATTTTTCCGGCAAAGGCGGCGCCGCGGCGCGCAACACCTTTACCGGCACCATCACCGTGACCGTTAACGAGCTGTTGCCCAACGGCAACCTGCGGGTGGTGGGTGAAAAGCAGATCGCCATTAACCAGGGCACCGAATTCATCCGCTTCTCCGGCGTGGTCAACCCGCGCTTTATCAGCGGCAGCAACACGGTGCCTTCCACCCAGGTGGCGGACGCCCGCATTGAGTACGTCGGCAACGGCTACATCAATGAAGCGCAGAACATGGGCTGGCTGCAGCGCCTGTTCCTGAACCTTTCTCCTTTCTGATATGACCATGAAAAAAGAATCTATTCTGTTATTTCTCAGCCTCCTGCTCTACGGCATGACGCTGGCGGTACCGAAAGTGGTACATGCGGAACGTATTCGCGATCTGGCGACGGTGCAGGGCGTGCGGTCCAACTCCCTGATGGGCTACGGCCTGATCGTCGGTCTTGACGGTACCGGCGACCAGACCATGCAGGCGCCGTTCACTGGCCAGAGCCTGAACAACATGCTCTCGCAGCTGGGGATCACCGTCCCGGCGGGCACCAATATGCAGCTGAAAAACATCGCCGCGGTGATGGTCACCGCCGAGCTGCCGCCGTTTGCCCGTCCCGGCGACAAGCTGGACATTGTGGTCTCCTCGGTGGGGAACGCCAAAAGCCTGCGCGGCGGTACGCTGCTGATGACCCCGCTGAAAGGGGCGGATAACCAGATCTACGCTATCGCTCAGGGCAATATCCTGATCTCCGGCGCAGGGGCGCAGGCGGGCGGCAGCCGCGTGCAGGTGAACCAGCTTAACGGCGGGCGTATCAGCGGCGGGGCCACCGTGGAGCGCGAGGTGCCGAACGACTTCGCTACCCAGAACATCGTGCGCCTGCAGCTTAACGAGAGCGATTTCTCACTGGCGCAGCAGATCAGCGACGCCATTAACCAGCGCTACAGCGGCGGGGCGGCGATCCCGGAAGACGCCCGCACCGTGCGCCTCTTTGCGCCACCGGACGGCCCGTCCCGCGTGCGCTTCCTCGCCAACATTCAGGACATTCCGCTGCGGGTCAACGTTCAGGACGCGAAGGTGATTGTGAACTCGCGTACCGGCTCGGTGGTGATGAACCGCCACGTCTCGCTGGACGCCTGCGCAGTGGCCCACGGCTCCCTGACGGTGGAGGTGATGCAGAACAACATCATCAGCCAGCCCGATACGCCGTTTGGCGGCGGCGAGACGGTGGTGGTGCCGCAGACCGATATCTCGGTGCGCGACAGCGGCGGCTCGCTGCAGCACGTGCGCAGCAGTACCGATCTGAACGCGGTGATCCGCGCCCTCAACAGCCTGGGCGCGACGCCAAACGAGCTGATGTCGGTTCTGCAGGCGATGAAAAACGCCGGCTGTCTGCGGGCGAAGCTGGAGGTGAACTGATGAACGCTTTCGATAAGCTCGATCAACCCGCCTTTGACGTCCGTTCGCTGGACACCCTGAAACGGGAGGCCGGGCGGCAGTCGCCCGGCGCGCTGAAGGCGGCGGCGAAGCAGATGGAAGGTATCTTCGTGCAGATGATGATGAAGAGCATGCGCGATGCCACCTTCAAGGACGACCTGCTGAACAGCCAGTCTTCTGAGATGTACACCGCCATGCACGATCAGCAGGTGGCGCAAAATATTGCCGGGAGTGGTCAGCTCGGCTTTGCCGATCTTATCGTCCGCCAGCTGGGCGGGGAGGTTGATGAACCCATCGTGAGCACGCCGGGGCGCGATCTCCTGCGGCCTGGGCTTTCCGCCACGCCTGCCACAGGCCCACTGCGCCTGCCTGCGCCGGTGTCGTTCGCCAAACCGGCGGAAGGGGCGCATCCGTTTATTGCCCGTCTGCTGCGCCCGGCCCAGGCAGCCGCGCAGCAGAGCGGGCTGCACCCGCACCTGATCCTCGCCCAGGCGGCGCTGGAGTCCGGCTGGGGCAAACGTGAAATTCCTGCCGCCGACGGCAGCCCGAGCCATAACCTGTTCGGGATCAAGGCGACGGGCGACTGGCAGGGCAAAACCACCGAAATCACCACCACCGAATACATCAACGGCGTGAAGCAGAAGGTGAAAGCCGCCTTCCGCGTCTACGACTCCTACGAACATGCGCTGGCGGATTACGCGAAGCTGCTGACCCGCAACCCGCGCTATCGTGGCGTGGTGCAATCTGATTCGCCAGAGCAGGGGGCGAAAGCGCTGCAGGCGGGCGGCTACGCCACCGATCCGGCCTACGCCAAAAAGCTGATCACCATTATTCAGAAGGTGAAAGGGGATATTCAGCAGGGGGTGAATGCCTATAAGCACGACCTCGATAAAATTTTTTAGAAAATTTTGTCATCACCGATGAAATAAGCAGAGCCATGAACATCTGGCCCGGAAATCAAGGCCGGGCCCGCAATCAGGGAATATCCAGAGCGTATGAATAACCTTTACAACTTAGCCAGAAACGGCATCAGCGTGGCGCAGGCCGCCATCCGGGTCACTGGTGATAACCTGGTCAACGGCATGTCCAACAACTACAGCCGCCGCAGTCTGCTGATCGGTGAGCTGGGCGGGATGTCGACCCCACAGGGGTTTTACGGGTATGGCGCCCGCATCGGCGGCGTGGAACGCGCCTATGACGCCTTTGCCAATAACCAGCTGCGGGATTCACTCTCCACCTACTCGTCACTGACGGGACGGATGGAGCAACTGGCGGATATCGACAACATGCTGGCGGATGAAGCGGATAACGTCTCCGTGTCGCTGGGCATGCTGTTTACAGACATGGCCGCCCTGAGCGCCAAACCGTCGGATGGCCCGGCGCGCGCGAAGGTATTTGCCTCCCTCGAGATACTGGCGAACCGCTACAATGCCAGTGCCAAACGCCTGACGGGGCTGGAAAAGAGCACCAATACCCAGATTGAGCGCAGCGCCAGCGAGATCAACAGCTTTACCGAGCAACTGGCGCAGATTAACAAACAGCTGGAGCGCGCCCAGGGCAATGGGGCACAGCCTGCCGATCTGCTGGACCAGCGCGACGCGCTGCTGGAAGGGCTGAGCGAACAGCTTGGCATCACGGTGACCGAAGACCACAACTCCGGTCGCGTCACGGTCACGCTGTCTGACGGGCGACCGCTGGTCTCCGGCGATACCGCCTACAAACTGCAGACCTCACCGTCGGATGCCGACCCGAATAAAACCATCGTCTCCTACGTGGATGCCAACGGCAAGGCATCGCCGCTGGATGAAAACAGCATCACCAAAGGCCGCCTGGCCGGGTTGTTCAAATTCCGTAATGAAGACCTCCCGATGGCGCGAAAGGATCTGGATCAGATCGCCTTTATGATGGCGCACCGGATGAACGATCAGAATAAGGACGGCATCACGGGGGAGGGGCTGCAAGGCGAGGATCTGTTCTCGCTGCCGGAGATCAAGGCGATTGCCAATGCGAAGAACGGCGGAACTGGAACGCTGACCTCTATCACAGTGGACGATTTCAGACTGGTGAAATCAGAAAACTACGATATCCGTTATGAAGCGGGGCAGTGGGTGGTGAAAGGGGAGGATGGTCGCACCGTGCCGGCAAACCTTACGGGCGATGAACTCAGCTTTGACGGTATCAAAATGACGGTCCCTGTGCCTCCGGCTGCCCAGGAGGGGGATAAATTCACCCTCAATCCGATGTCCGGCGCAGCCGAAGGCATCAAACGCAAAATCACCAGCCCGTTAGAGTTTGCCGCCGCCGACAAACCTGGTGAACCCGACAACAACAACAACCTCCAGAAGATGCTGGAGATCCAGAAAGAAGCGCTGATTGGCAACAACACGCTCAGTGAGGCCTATGCCAGCCTGGCAGGCAAAATCGGGGAAAGCGCGCGTGAGGTGAAATCTTACACCAACAGTGCTTACACCGACCTGGAAACCAAATATGAAACCAAACAGGCGCTTACCGGCGTCAATATGGACGAGGAGTACATCAACCTCGATATGTTCCATCAGTATTACCGGGGCAGCGCGCAGCTGTTACAGACCGCCAACGCCATGTTTGATGCCCTGCTGGCTATCCGATAAGGAGAGGATGATGCGATTAAGTACGCTTTATATGTATAAGCAAAGCGCGGCGGCCATGACGAACCGCATGAGTCAAAGCAACGAAATCTATCTGCGGATGTCGGCGAACAAAACGCTACTCAAAGCCTCTGACAACCCGACTGCCGCGACCGACGCGGTGAAGCACCAGGACGCGCTGGCGCAGCTGGAGATGTACAGCAGCGTGCGCTCCGGGGCACGCAGTGCGCTGGAGTTTCAGGATCATATTCTGAATGGCGTCGGTAACCTGATGACCACCACTCTGAAGGAAAAACTTGTCGCCGCAGGGTCGGGCGCCTATTCCGATGAAGACCGCCATGCGCTGGCGGAGGAGATCAAAGGGATCCGAACCAATCTGCTGGATTTAGCCAACAGTCGGGACAGCAGCGGTCGCTATATTTTCTCCGGGTTTAACACTGATACGCCTGCCTTTGATGAAGTCGGGAATTACCGCGGCGGTAATGAAGCACGCAAACAGACGGTCGCTGACGGTACGGAAATGCAAACAAGCCATCTCGGTGACGAGGTGTTTGGCGATATTTTCATGGTGTTGAACGATGCCGTTGCCGCATTGATGATGGAATCCGTTGATGAAAAAACTGCAGAAGCCATAAAAGCCGCGCTGAGCGCTGCCAGCAAAGGGCTTGACGCGGGCATCGAGCGTCTCGGGAAAGCTCAGGCCGAACTGGGCACTAACCTGCAGCAGCTTGACGCCCTGGATTTAACCGGCAACGTGCTGATCAACGACACCATTGTCAAAGTGCAGGACGCCATCGGCGCCGATGTCAGCATGCTGGTGACGCTGGCATCGGAATCGCAGATGTCGGATCTGGCCTTTAATGCCTCGATGTTCGTTTACAAGAATATGCAGAAGATGAGTCTGTTTAATCTGTAATTCGAACTTCCTCTTTATTCACTTCAGACGCTACCGCGTACGGCCTGCCCGTGCGCGGAGGGTGGAAAATTATGTTAGCTAAACTCAAAATTTACAGCACGGTAACGCTGATTATCGGGCTGTTCGCGGTGATGCTTTTCGGCTTTACGGCCTATTCCGTGTTTAATGCCATCTCTAAAAACGAGAACTTCAAACGTATTGTCGTGGCCTCTGAGAATAACGACCAGATGCGCGATGCGGCCTACAACATTAGCGCGGTCATGGCCAACACCAATGGCATGATGCTGCAGGCAGCGCTGGGTAATCCGGTTTCGCAGAATGTCTCCAGCCATACGCTTAACGTGGTGAAAATCGCCCGCCGTAATATGGATGACTTTATGGCCTCACCGTTTAATACGGAGGAGGAGCGTCGCCTGGCCGCGGAGGTCAATGCGGCGTTTAACGAGGTCTATAAAGTGGCGGAAGTGAAGCTCGGCTATGTGCAAAACCCGGCGGGGTATAGCGGCTCTCTGGAGCATGATATGGAGCTTCGCACCCAACTGCGTAACAAGGTAGAGCAGTACACGGATGCCAGCGCGCGCGTCAGTGAAGAGATTACTCTGGCGTCAGCGCGCGATTACCAGATTATGCTGGGCGTCGGTCTGGTGGTGGTGCTGGTGGCGGTGGCGCTGCTGTTTGTGATCCGCTTCTGGCTGCGTCAGACCCTGGTTCAGCGTATGGCGATGACTGTCGATGTGCTTAAGCGTATCGCCGACGGCGATCTGAGCAAGGAGATTGAGGCTGGCAGCGAGAATGAAATCGGCAATATGCTCCGTGAGCTTGAGCAGATGCGCACCTCGCTGGCCGCGACCGTCTCCGGCATTCGTGAAAGCGTGTCGCGTATTCACAGCAACGCGCAGGAAATTGCCCACGGCAATAACGATCTCTCCTCCCGCACTGAAGAGCAGGCGGCGGCGCTGCAGGAGACGGCGGCCAGCATGGAGCAGATCAAAACCACCGTACGACAGAATGCCGACAACGCCCACGCGGCGCGTGAACTGGCGGAAAGCGCCAGCACCAATGCCCATAACGGCGGGGAAGTGATGCAGAACCTGGAGCAGATCATGGCCCAGATCACCACCAGCTCGCGTCAGATTGCCGATATCAACGGCGTGATCGACAGCATTGCCAACCAGACCAACATCCTCGCCCTGAACGCGGCGGTGGAAGCGGCGCGCGCCGGTGAGCAGGGACGCGGGTTTGCGGTGGTGGCCGAAGAGGTGCGTAACCTGGCCAAACGCAGCGCCGATGCGGCGAAAGAGATCAATCAGCTGATTAACACCAGCGTGAACAATATTGATATCGGTTCGCGTCAGGTAGGGCAGGCCAGCCAAGTCATGCAGGAGATTGTGACCTCCGTCGGGCAGGTGACCCAGATCATGGGCGAAATCACCTCCGCCTCGGACGAGCAGAGCGCGGGCATCAACCAGATCTCGCAGGCGGTGAACGAGATGGATCTGGTCACCCAGCAGAACGCGGCGATGGTGGAAGAGGCGGCGCTGGCGGCAAGCGAACTGGAAGCGCAGTCAGACGCGCTGGAGAAACTGGTGGCGCAATTTCGTCTTAACCAGGAGAGCCGTCAGGTGAACGTCACGCCTGCGCCTGAAAAAATATCGCGCCAAAAAGAACCCGATCTGGCCCAGTGGGAAACCTTTTAATTCGGTGAATTAACGTCATTCATGACGACATATTTCCGCGATGCGTGAAAATTCACGCGAAGTAACAGAATGCGCATTTTTATAAAGGCTTATCGCACTATTTGAATGCGCCATTTCACCGGATAATTCTCGCAGAGAATAGTGGGTGGAATGTAATCGTGGATGGTATTTATACGGCCGAAGGGCTGGAAGATAAATCGGTAGTCTGGTCTAAATATCACTATCTGGTGCGGCAGGAAGCAATGCGTTTACATAAGCGGCTTCCTGCCAGCGTCGAGCTGGATGATTTAATTCAGGCAGGATCGATTGGTTTTTTAAGTGCGGTCGACAGTTTCGACCCGAAAAAAGGGGTAACGCTCACGGCATGGATCACCCAGCGGGTGAAATGGGCGTTATTAGATGAGCTGAGAGAAAGCGACTGGGTTCCGCGACGGGTTCGTACCCACACGCGGGAAATTGTCGCGATTATTCAGCAAATCGAACAGGAAAAAGGCGGTGAAGCCACCGAGGCTGAAATTGCCGAACGCATGGGCGTATCGCTGCAGGAATTTCAGCAGATGCTGGCGGATAATAATATCAGCCAGATGTACTCGGTTGATGAGCTGCAGGAGAATTATGCCGACAGCTGGGAAATGAACGATGATGAAAATGAATCGCTTAATCCGCTGAATGACACGGTGCGCCAGAATCTTTTAGAGCGAATAACGGAACATATTCAGTTCATACCGGAAAGAGAGCAGGTACTGTTGCAGCTCTATTATCTTCAGGATTTGAACATGAAAGAGATTGGCCTGGTGTTGGGCATCACGGAAACACGCGTGAGCCAGCTCCACAGCCTGGCAGTTAAAAGGTTAAGAAGTCGTATGGAATCGGATTGCAGATAAATACAGGCTCTTAACATTTATACGGTTAACACCGGTGAAGCAGCAGGATTAATCATTAAAATCAAGGTTTAATAACGTTTAACAATGCTTTATTAACTTTTTAAATCAACACGTTAACAGTAATCGGGGGATTTGGAGAAATTTCTGTCGCTTGTTCGGAAAATACTTAGTGTTTATGATTTTGCCAGTTTTGTGATGCAGCCTCCTTTGGCATTGTGAAGTACGAAAAGCATTTACTGAGGAAGAATGACTTACCTTAGTGAATATCAATACCAAAAGACTCTCTGCATCAGTTCGGAAACGTTATCTATCTAAACTGACATGCCAGCGATTGGCTGAATAACATTGGGAGTTTTCGCCTGTGTCTAATTTCGACGAGTACCTGCAAAATATTCATGATATCAACCTGTCCTATTTGCTGCTGGCCCAGCAGCTGATTCGTCAGGATAAATTTGCGGCGGGTTTTCGCCTGGGGTTATCCGAAGGAACCATTGATAACCTGAAAGAACTTTCGCTGCCGCAATTAATGAAGCTGGCGACGACCAATCAGCTTATTTGTCGTCTGCGCGTGGATGATGAAGTGGTTATTGAAAATCTGACCAAGGATTCACGCATTGAAGCCCTGCAGCAGATCCATACCGGCATTATTTTGTCGACCAATCTTCTGAATGCCTTAAGCGAAGAAGATGCAGTGACGGCGGAGGAGGCATAATCATGTGTGGTGAAAAAAGTCTGCTGCAGGAAATTGATGAAGTAAATATCGCCATGGGATTAATTTCTCTCGGGGCGAGAATGCAGGTGCTGGAATCAGAAACCTCCCTGAGCCGTCGCCGTCTGCTGCGTTTATATAAAGAATTACGCGGCTGCCCGCCGCCAAAAGGGATGCTGCCTTTTTCAGAAGACTGGTTTATGTCGTGGGAGCAGAATATTCACTCGTCCATGTTCTACAACATTTACCTCTATTTGAAAAAGACCGAGCAGGGGCGCTCCATTGAAATGCTGATGAAGACCTATCGTCTTTATCTGGAGCAGTGCAGCACCTGTTCCGATGAAAAACCGGTACTGGGTCTGACCCGTGCCTGGACATTATTACGCTTTATCGACTGCGGCATTATTTCGCGTAAAGCCTGCAGCGTGTGTGGCGGCGGTTTTATCGTCACCACCGAATTTATCAAAAACCCATTTACCTGCAGCTTGTGCAGCCCTCCGTCGCGTGCGCTTAAAAAATCCCAGGTGAGCAATCCCGGCCTGCTGGGGTCGTTCGCCGCGCCGGAGATCCTCACGGCGTAAATCCTGACGGGCGGCTGTGCGCAAGATGGCGTTTACCTGATGCCGGGAAAACCGGCATCGGTCAAGTAAGGAAAAGGAGAGAGTGTGTTAGTTATTGTTGGCTATCTTGTTGTCATATCGACCGTTTTTGGTGGTTTTCTCTTATCCGGCGGTAACCTGATGGCGCTGTTTCAGCCGCTGGAGCTGTTGATCATCGGCGGGGCCGGGGTCGGGGCGTTTATCGTTGGCAATAACATCAAATCCCTGAAAGCGACGGGCAAGGCGCTGGTCAAAATCTTTATGGGCAAGCGCTACAACAAAGCGGTGTACATGGACCTGATGGCGCTGATGTTCCTGCTGCTCTCCCAGAGCCGCGTGCACGGGCTGATGTCGCTGGAAAAGGACATTGAAGACCCGCAGAACAGCGATATTTTTAGCGCCTATCCCCGCCTGATGAGCGACCCGATGCTCGCCAACTTTATCCTCGATTACTTCCGCCTGATGATTGGCGGCAGCATGAACTCCCATGAAATCGAAGCCCTGATGGATGAAGAGATCGAGACCTGCGAAGAGGAGCTGGAAGTGCCAGCCCACAGCCTCAACACGGTGGGCGATGCGTTTCCGGCGTTCGGCATTGTGGCGGCGGTGATGGGGGTGGTGAACGCCCTGGGGTCGGCGGATCGTCCGGCGGCGGAGCTGGGCGTCCTGATTGGCCACGCGCTGGTAGGGACCTTCCTCGGGATCCTTATCGCCTATGGTTTCGTGCTGCCGCTGGCCACCCTGCTGCGCCAGAAGAGTTCCGATCAGGTCAAAATCCTGCAGTGCATCAAGGTGACGCTGCTCTCCAGTCTCAACGGCTATGCCCCGCAAATTGCCGTGGAATTTGGCCGTAAAACCATCTTTACCAGCGAACGTCCGTCGTTCGAAGAGCTTGAAGAGCACGTTCGAGAAGTGAAGTCCAACGCCACGCTGAAAACCAAAACCTCGGACAGCGCCGCATGAAGAACGTCAGGCCTGTCATCATTTCCCGTAAGCGCAAAAAGAAAAAGCATGCGCACCACGGCGGCACCTGGAAGATTGCCTATGCCGACTTTATGACCGCCATGATGGCCTTTTTCCTGGTGATGTGGCTGCTGTCGCAGTCCACGGACATGGAGAGGGAGCTGATAGCCGACTACTTCCGCATGCCGCTGAAGCCGTCGATGGCGAACGGCGATAAAACCAGCCTCAGCGACAGCGTCATCCCCGGCGGCGGGGATGACATCATCAAGCGGCAGGGCGAAGTGTTTAAAGGACAGCTTAACCAGATCGATAAGCACAAGCGCGTCGAGAGCCTGAAGCAGGCAAAAGAGAAGCTGCAGAAGATGATCGAGACCGATCCGCGGCTCAATAACTTTAAATCCAACATCCTGCTCAACCTTACCAATGACGGGCTGCTGATCCAGATCACCGACTCCCAGGACCGCCCCATGTTCCGTGTCGGCAGCGAGCTGCCGGAATCCTACATGAACGGCATTCTGCAGGCGCTGGTGCCGCTGCTGCAGGAGCTGCCCAACACGCTGAGCCTGACGGGCCATACCGACTCCCTGCCGTATGCCGGGGGCGAGGGCGGTTACAGCAACTGGGAGCTGTCCGCCGGTCGTGCCAACGCCGCGCGTCGGGTACTGGTCAGGGCCGGGCTGAGCGATGAGCGTTTTCTGCGCGTGATCGGCACCGCCAGCCGGATGCCGCTGGAGAACACCCCGCCTGAGAGCGCGGTGAACCGCCGCATCAGCATTCTGGTCCTCAGCCGCTCGAAAGAGCAGGAGATCCGTCTGGAAGATACCCAGGCCCAGCGTGCAGAGAGCGTGCTGAGCGACATTAATCTGCAAAACGTGCAGGGCTATACCGATGGACATGAATGATTTTTCGCAGATCTTTTTTACTGAGGCAGAAGAGCTGCTGGCCGACATGGAGCAGCATCTGCTGCAGCTTGACGTGGTGGCGCCGGACCAGGAGCAGCTGAATGCCATCTTCCGGGCGGCACACTCCCTGAAAGGGGGCGCAGCCACCTTCGGTTTTACCGCCTTACAGGAGACCACCCACCTGCTGGAGAACCTCCTCGACCAGGCGCGGGCAGGGGAGAGGACGCTCAGTCGCTCGATCATCAACCTTTTTCTGGAATGTAAGGACATTATGCAAGCGCAGCTGGAAGCCTATCAGGCTTCGCAGGAGCCTGATGACGCTCAATTTCGCTATATCTGTGAAGCCCTCAGAGAGATAGCCCTTGAAGGAAAACCGCCCGCACCTGAGCCCGCGCCCGTGCCAGCCAGCACGGTCGGGGAGAAGGAAGCCACGCTGGTCGTGACCCTGCGAAACGTTGACGCCCGCGAGCAGACGATGCTGCGTGACGAACTGAGCAATATGGGGACGATTTCAGACGCGCAGACGTCGTCTGACGGCATGACGGTGACGCTACAGACCACCGCCTCGGCGGACGATATCACCGCCGTGCTCTGCTTTGTACTCGACAGCAAGCAGATTGAGGTCCGGCCCGCAGCGCCTGCAGCGGCACCAGCGCCCGCTGCGCCACCCGAGACCGTTGCCAAAAAAGCGCCACCGGCGCCGCGGGCGGCCAGTCAGGAGTCCGGCAGCATTCGCGTGGCGGTGAGTAAAGTGGACCAGATCATCAACCAGGTGGGCGAGCTTATCATCACCCAGGCGATGCTCTCCCAGCTCTCACGCACCCTCGATCCGGCCAGCTACGATCTGCTGTCCGGCTGCGTGGCGCAGATGGAGCGCAACACCCGCGAGCTGCAGGAGTCGGTGATGTCCATCCGTATGATGCCGATGGACTACGTCTTCAGCCGCTTCCCGCGGCTGGTGCATGACCTGGGCGCTCGCCTGAATAAAGAGGTCGAGCTGACCCTGAAAGGCGGCTCTGCCGAGCTGGATAAGAGCCTGATCGAGCGCATTATCGACCCGCTGACCCACCTGGTGCGTAACAGTCTGGACCACGGCATTGAAGAGAAAGAGGTGCGCGTCGCAAAAGGCAAACCGGTCACCGGCAACCTGACGCTCTCGGCCGAACACCACGGCGGCAATATCGTGATTGAAGTGAGCGACGACGGGGCCGGGCTGAACCGGGAGAAGATCCTCGCCAAAGCCCGTTCCCAGGGGATGACCATCAGCGACACCATGAGCGACGACGACGTCTGGATGCTGATCTTCGCCGCCGGTTTCTCCACCGCCGAGAGCGTGACGGACGTCTCCGGGCGCGGCGTCGGCATGGACGTGGTGCGACGCAATATTCTGGCGATGGGCGGCCACGTGGACGTGCTCTCCACGCCGGGAGCCGGCACCACCATCCGCATTATCCTGCCGCTGACCCTGGCCATCCTTGACGGCATGCTGGTCAAGGTGGGGGAGGAGATTTATGTCCTGCCGCTTGGCGCGGTGATGGAATCGCTGCGGCCGACCGACGAGATGCTGTGCCGCTTCGTCGGCGAAGAGCGCCTGCTGCAGGTGCGCGGCGAATACCTGCCGCTGGTGCTGCTGCGCCAGCGTCTCTCGGTGGCGGGCGAGGCCCCGGCCGACGATGGCATTGTGGTCATCGTACAAAGCGCGGGCTGCCGCTACGCGCTGTGGGTCGACCAGCTTATCGGCCAGCAGCAGGTGGTGGTCAAGAACCTTGAACATAACTACCGCAAAGTGCCTGGCGTCTCCGCAGCGACCATCCTTGGGGATGGCAGCGTGGCGCTGATCCTTGATGTGGTTGAGCTCTCAACGCTCAACGCTCCACAACCCCAGAGGGAGGGGGTAAACGCATGACCGTAGCAACCGCGAGTAAACCCGCCGCACCCGACGCCATCGCGCAGGAGTACCTGGTATTCCGCCTGGGCGATGAAGAGTACGGCATTGATATCCTTAAAGTGCAGGAGATCCGCGGCTGCGATCGCCTGACGCGTATTCCGAACGCGCCGAACTTTATCACCGGCGTGACCAACCTGCGCGGCGTGATTGTGCCGATTGTCGATCTGCGCGTGCGCTTTGAACTGCCCGACCCGACGCAGGACGACAGCACGGTGGTGATTGTCCTCAATCTCAATGACCGCGTGGTGGGCATTGTGGTGGACGGCGTGGTGGACGTGCTGTCAATGGACGTGGATAAGACCAAACCGACCCCGGACGTGGCCTCGGTGCTCTCCGGGCGCTACCTGCTGGGGCTCGGGGTGCTCGACAGTCGAATGATTATTCTGGTGAATATTGAAATGCTGCTGAGCCGCGAGGAGCTGGCGCTGGTGGATGCGGTGGCGTCGTCGCACAGCGAGGCCCACTGCCTCGTGTAGCCCTTTGCGGACACACATCAGCGGCAGAGGTTGCCGCTGATTCATAAGTCGCTATTATGAATGTCCGAGTTTCCAGAAAGCGCTAAGGATTGCCAGAAAAATGCCCGTCAATTTCGACCTCAACGATCTTTACGCCTTCCGGGCCCTGGTGGAGTACGGTAACTTTCGCATCGCCGCGGAGTCTATCTGCCTCTCCCAGTCCGCCTTAAGCCGCCGCATTGAGAAGCTGGAGGCGGCCGTCGGCGCGAAGCTGTTCGACAGAACCACCCGGCGCGTAACGCTGACCCTTTTCGGGCAAACCTTTGCCGATCGCTGCGGGCAACTTCTGGAAAACGTGGAGTCGATGCTGGCGGATATCGACAGGGTGAGCGAGGAGCGCACCGGGCTTGTCACCGTCGCCACCGTGCCGTCGGCGGCCTGCCATTTTATGCCGGAGGTGATCCGTCAGTTTCACAGCCGCTATCCGCGCGTGCGCATCAGGCTTATCGACAGCAGCGCGGGCAACGTCATTGAGGCGGTGTCCAGCGGCCAGGCGGACTTTGGCATCTGCTTTGCCAGAAGCCTGCAGCCGGATATCACCTTTATGCCGCTGGTGGAGGATGTGTATGTCGCCGCGTGCCGTCGCGATCATCCGCTGGCGGGGCGCAAAAGTCTGACCTGGGAGGCATTTTATCAGCAGGATTACATCAGCCTGGATATTACGTCGGGGAACCGCAATCTGCTCGATCAGATGCTCGGCCATATTAAGCCCGAGCGTCCGGGCATTTGCGAGACGCGCCACGTGACAACCATGCTGGGAATGGTCGAAGCGGGGATCGGCATTGCTGCCGTCCCCGCCATGTCAATGCCTCACTCTGAGCATGCTGTACTGACCTCTGTCCCGCTGACCGAGCCCGAAGTCAAACGCACTGTCGGGCTGATTCGGCGCAGCGGGCGGATTCAGTCGTGGATTGCCGCCGAGCTGGAAACCCTCATTACTGCCCGTTACCGCGCGGCGTAGCGACGGGGAGCATCCCGGTGGCGGTGATGGTCTCCTGCGCCTGCGGCGACGCGAGGTAATCCAGCAGGGCTTTCCCCGCGGCAGGGTGCTCCGCATGGGCGGTGACCGCTCCGGCAAAACGGGTGATGTACTGCAGGTTATCCGGCAGTTTGCCGACAAAGGTCACGCCGGGCTCGGGCAACAGCTCGCTGACCTGCTGGAACCCCACGGCGTATTTCCCTTTCGCCACCTCAAAGGCAACCGGGATCCGCTCCACCTTGTGCGCTTTTCCCGCCACCTGCGCGTCAATCCCCAGTTTTTTGAACAGCTGACTTTGCACATACCGGCCGCTGGCGCTGTCGGAGTAGGCGATGGTGCTGGCCGCAAGCAGGGTCTGTTTTAGCGCGCTGTCCGTGGCGATATCCGGCACGCGCGACCCGGCTTTTACCACCATGCCGATGGGCGAATCCGCCAGCTCCACGCGAGAATCCGCGTTGACCATCCGGTCTTTTGCCAGATGCGCCAGCGCATCGCCGACCATGATCACCACGTCCGCTTTTTCACCGCGTGCCAGCCGGTTGGGGATCGCCTGCGGCGTCTGTCCCATCGACGGCCCCGGGATCAGCACGATGTGGTCACCCGTCCGGGCTTCATACCCGGGGGCGAGTTTTTCCAGCGCGGCCTTAAAACCACCTGAAATCATGACCGTCACCTCCTGGGCCAGCGCGCCTGCGCTGGTGGCCAGCAATACCAGCCCGGTCAGTCCTGAACGTAAGAATGTGCGCATATTATCCTCGCTGAACTTGCAGGCTCATGGCGCTGCGACGGTAGAGATAAAGCGTTGCCAGCAGCGCGCATATCGCCGCGAAGCTCATCCAGTAGCCCGGAGAGGCTTTATCGCCGGTGTACTCAATCAGGGCCGTCGAAATGACCGGGGTAAAGCCGCCGAAGATCGCCGTGGCAAGGCTGTAGGCCAGTGAGAAACCGGCAACCCGCACCTCGACCGGCATGATCTCCGTCAGCGCCGGGATCATCGCGCCGTTATACAGACCATAAAGGAAGGAGAGCCACAGCAGCACGCTCAGCATCATGGAGAAGCTCGGGGCCTGCGCCAGCAGCGTCAGGGCCGGATAGCTGGTCGCCAGCGCCAGCAGGGTCATGGCAATCAGCACCGGTTTACGGCCGAAGCGGTCCGACAGCGCACCGCCCACCGGCAGCCAGATAAAGTTCGAGATTGCCACCAGCAGTGTCACCAGCAGACTGTCTGAGGCGCTGAGCATCAGCACCTTTTTGCCAAAAGTGGGCGCGTAGACGGTGATCAGGTAGAACGCGGTGGTGGTCATCGCCACCATCAGCATGCCCGCGACCACGACCGGCCAGTTCGCCAGCAGGGTGGTAAAGACCTGACGCATTGCCAGCGTGTGACGGCGCGCGCGGAACTCCTCGGTCTCTTCCAGCTTGCGGCGCAGGAAGAAGATAAACGGCACAATCAGACAGCCGAACAGGAACGGGATGCGCCAGCCCCATTCGCGAATGGCGCTCTCTTCCAGCACCGCGTTCAGCGCAAAGCCCATTGCGGCGGCCACCATAATTGCCACCTGCTGACTGCCGGATTGCCAGCTGGTAAAGAAGCCCTTGCGGCCCGGCGTGGCAATTTCAGCCAGATAGACCGACACCCCGCCAAGCTCCGCCCCGGCGGAAAAGCCCTGCAGCAGACGTCCTACCAGCACCAGCAGCGGCGCCCACAGGCCGATACTTTCATAAGAGGGGATCAGCACAATCAGGAAGGTGCCGGCCGCCATAATCGACAGGGTGGTGATCAACCCTTTGCGACGGCCGACCTTGTCGATATAAGCCCCGAGGACAATTGCGCCGATGGGGCGCATTAAGAAGCCCGCGCCGAAGACGGCGAAGGTCATCATCAGCGACGCGAATTCACTGCTCGCCGGGAAGAAGGTATGGGCGATATAGGTGGCGTAGAACCCGAACAGGAAGAAGTCGAATTGTTCGAGGAAATTGCCCGAGGTGACGCGAAGTATCGCGCCCGCTCGTGCACGAACGGTTGCAGGTGGGGTTGAGGAAATCATGGTCGTCTCCAGTTTATTATTGACGTGTTGTCCGTCTGTTTCTGAAAACTGGATCAGGAAGGGAAAATTAATAAGCGCAAATTGTACATAAGCTGATGCGTGACATGCATCAATGTTAAGTGGTGCAACAGGATAGTTGTTATTTACAATAACTTAACATCTGTTTAATTAACCGGTTACTGCAGGAGGGCTGCATTTCACTCTTACAGTTATGTGACATTGCGCATAGGGCCCCGGGCGGCTTGAACAGACGGGACCTGCACCGCATGGATTTTTTTCTCCGGCCAGTAAAACCCCTGAGCAAGATCGGCACCCGCCAGCGATGCCGTTCTGACGTCACCCTGACTTTCAACACCTTCTGCAAGGACCACCGTTCCGAAACGCCGTGCTTCAGCGATCAGTTGCGCTAAACCCGCGCAATCGTTGCGATACTGCTGGAAAGCAGCGCAGTCGAGTTTCACCCCATCAAACACCAGCCCACTATCGCTAAGCGTACTGTCATAGTCGCTGAGATAATCATCGAGCCAGACCTCCATACCGGCATGCTGAAGCCGCCGGAGATTCTCATCCAGTAATGCGAGCCTGGAGGCGTCAAGACGGGCGATTGCCATTGGGTCCTGAAGTTCAATGACCCCCGGTAAAGGGTCTTGCAGAAGCGCCGCGGCTCCCTCTTCGCTGGCGAGAATGGTCGTGGTGAGGTTAACAAAGAGCTTTACATGGATTCTTTGTCTTGCAAGGGTGTTGAGCTGCCACTTTCTCAACTGCAGAAGCTGGGCGGAAGAGCACTGTTCAAACCACTCTGCAATATTGACCTCAGCGGGAGGCCCAGACAGTACCTCATATCCATGAAGTTGCCCGGTAGTGAGTGACATTATGGGTTGCAGTCGAATTGTAAAACGTTTCATGACGAGGCTGGTGTGTGATTTTATTGGTGGTTAATTCTATATCTCGCCCTCCATTCAATGGGATTGAACTTTTCAATCGGCGTAAAAATAGTTTTTTGTGCTGGTTTTGTGGTTTTTATCGGCTCGCTTAATGTTTTTCTGCGAGTGTTTATACCCTGTTCATCATATGTAGTTTTTTGGTTAAGGTGGTCAGTCTGCTAATTAATGTAATTAAAAAAGTCAGACTGAATTGTAAATATTTAACCGGCCATGTAAGCGCAGGTGCGCTGTTTTTAATCGCCTTAACCACAGGAGCATAAAACGCTAAAAGACAGAGTAATGTTGGTGGGTATACAGGCGAGGGAGGAAGGCAAAACGGAATGACATGGGTGTACGAGACTGATTTTTCTACAGCTTTGTTGAGGCGGAGGAGCACTGAGATATCAGAATTGTATTTTTGTTGTGAATTTTAAGCTTAAATCTCATTAAAACTTGATTTAGATCAATTCTGTTCTCTGTTTTCAGTTTTTTCTCATCTTGAATGTTACTTATGTTACATTTCAAAACAATCATTATTTCATTTAACTTGTTGTTTATTAATGTTTTTATATGTTCCGACAAGCGGTATTGAGTATGTATTGAGCATTTCAGATGAGTCCCTTTCTTAATTTAATAATCCTGATTATTCCTGATTAGTCAAAGAGAGTCGGGTAAGTTGGTTCAAATTTATTATTAATTTTCAAGATTAAAATATTAAATTTTTGTCTTTTTAAGTAAATGATGCGATTTTTTGCCTGTGATACAGTGCAAAATTCTGACTATGTGGCCTGCATTGTGTAATGTATCCTGGACTTCGCAAAAAAAATAAACTTCACAAGATGAAAATATTAAAAATGATCTGCGTCACGTACCAAAACAAGGTAACGCAACCAGGTGCCATTTCGCGTATGCCCACGCTCGGAGGAAAACTTACTTAACAAGAGTATATGTATATGAAATTTATAATGAATAAGCAGATAATTTTTGACTCAGATATGTGTACGTTGGGCCTCGAAGATTCTCAGGATGAGTTGATTCAAATTTCGAATCCTACAAAGAGACTTTTATTGTTGCTGATCGCCCATAAGGGAGAGGCAATAAAAAGGGAGGTTATATTTAAGAAAGTCTGGGACGACTATGGCATGGTTTCCAGCAACAATAATCTTAATCAGTGCGTAAGCAAGTTACGCAAGATTATGAAGAACCTTGGCATGGACGAGGAGGTGATTGTTACCGTTCCCAAAATAGGCTTTATGCTGCATCAGCAGGTTGATGTCGAAAAATGCTCAGAGCCGGTTGACGTCATCGAGGATGTCCCTTCTGAAACCGAAACCGCTTATTTTGCCGACGGGCGTTTACTAAACGGCAAAATTGCTGAACGCAGCACGGGCGAAGTATCACGCTGGCGCACTATGAAAACAGGAATATTAAATCAGCTGGTGCTTTTTTTCTCTGTTATGGCGCTGGGCGGGGCTGCAGGATTCTGGTTTGCCAGTAAGCCCGTGGAACGTAATGAGATTTACATAGGAAATGCTGGCTCCTGTAAGGTCATGATGTCTGAACAGGCGCTGAACAGTATAACCAATCCTGACGTAAAGAAAGGCGTGATGGATTTTGCGATAAAGCTAAACCCCGTATGTAAGAGTAATGAGTATGTCCTGATCATCAAAAGCAGTTCGTTTAAAACGTATTCTTCCAATCTCTCGCGTCTCTACTTCATGCGCTGCGGCATAATGAGTGAGGGCAAAGCAGAGATATGCTGGGGGTTATTGCCACCACGCTGAGTGCATTATCCTCTTATTTTCCCGGTATTCACCGGGAATTTCTCCTTCCTTCTTGATTACCGGTTTATTTCACCCAGACAGTCAACAGCCTTTTCTCACTCATCATATTGTGAAAAGCATAATTCCTTTTCGTCTTCCTCACAGGCGCATAAGTAATCACTGCAATTATGATGTGGCCGATATAAAAACCTTAACTCAACATTAAATAACCTTAATCACCAGGATTATAAGCTTAAGATTTGTGATTTAATAGTTAATTGTTTTTGTAATAAGAATTTTCGTATAGATTTGTTTCTGCAACTTACCGGGCAGGGTTTACGCGTTCGCCTTTATTTGGCGTTCTATTTTATATGACCGGTTTGTCTGTAAAAAAGGAAGTTTTCATTATCGGTTCAATTGATAAAACAGGAATAAGCGTTATGAACAAGAAAAATATTATTGCGTTAGTACTGGGATCATCATTGGTCTCTGGTGGGGCTTTTGCTGCGTCTGACAACACCATCACGTTCCAGGGGGAAGTCACTGATGAAACCTGTTCAGTTGCCGTAAACGGTAACAGTGCCTCTCCGGTGGTGTTATTGCCAACGGTCAGCGCCTCTGATCTTGCCGCCAGCGGTGATACTGCGGGACCGGTCACGTTTGATATCGGGGTCAGCGGTTGCACGGGTAACGCCAGTGGGGAAACGAAAATCTCAACGGTGTTTGTCGGCAACCAGGTAACGTCTAACGGTAATCTCGGCAATACCGGTACTGCGAAGAACGTTGAAGTCCAGATCCTGGATACCGCAAACGCCGTCGTGAACCTGAGCAATGGTTTCACCGGTAATGGCGACCTCAAGCTGGCAGCGAACCAGACGGACGCCTCCGCGACCTATACCGCGCAGTATTATGCCAACGCAGCGGCGACGGCGGGTACGGTAGAAGCCACGTTGCAATACGCCGTTTCCTATCAGTAACAGGCCGCACTGGAACTAACGTGTGCACGTTTTGCAGGATGCAAACGTGCACATTCCATTCAGCTCATTGCAGTCAGGGTCTCGCCACACCAGGTTCATTCGGCCCGGGAGTTGTTAATAATGATAAGCGCATATCTTAAGCGTATCGCTCAGTGCCTGCTTTATTTGCCATGTGTACTGATGCTGACAAACACCGTATCCGCAAGCGTCACAATACTGGGTAGCCGGATTATTTATCCTGCCGGGGCCTTATCCGTCGACGTGCAGCTCAAGAACAATGACGACATTCCTTACGTGATTCAAACCTGGTTTGACGAAGGTGATGTTAACGCGACGCCAGCTCAGGGCGCGAAAATCCCCTTTCTGACGACCCCACCCGTGTTTCGAATTCAGGCGAAAGCGGGACAAGTTATCCGCGTGACCCACACAGGCGCGCGCGATTTACCGCAGGATCGGGAATCCCTGTACTGGTTCAATGCGCTCCAGGTTCCACCCTCAAATCTCGAGAGTGAAAAAGGGCAGAACAAAATGCTGGTCATGCTGCGTACCCGGGTAAAAGTTATTTACCGGCCTGCCGGCATTGGCTCCCCAAAAAATCAGCTGAATGGGCTGCGGGTAAACGCCACTTTTGATGCGCAAAAGGGGTATGGAATTTCGATAGAGAATCCTCAGCCGTGGTATGCGTCATTGACCCTCATTGAGGCTGAGGTGGGGGGAGAAAAGCATACCCTCACAGCTGATACGGTAGCGCCTTTCGATCGTCAGACGTTTTGGTTTAACAACTGGAAAACCAAAACCGCGGGAAACGGTACGGTGAGGGTTTGGCTTGTCAACGATCAGGGAGCACGGATCAATGGGCAATATCCTGTCTCGTACCCCTGAGTTTCGACGCAATCTGCTGGCGCTGTGTATCTCATTGAATTGCACGGGTCTGGTGGAGGCGAAAGAATATGTTTTTGACTCTTCACTGCTGCAGGGCTCGTCCTGGGGCATGGATCTGGAGCAGTTCAACCGACATCAGGTCTCACCCGGACGCTATCTGGTTGATGTATATGTCAACAATACGCTGGTGAAAAGCGAAGAAAAGGTCATTTTTCGCGCTAAAACAGACGGCCAGGAGCCTGAACCCTGTCTGGGCAAATCGCTCATGCAGGCCGCAAAACTGAAAGCAGCAAACCACAGTAATGAGACAGCGTGTCGCCTTTTGAGTGAGTGGGCGGAACATGCTACCTGGCAGTTTGACCAGGCTTCATTGCGCCTTCAACTGGCTATCCCGATGACGGCGCTCCAGCATATGCCTCGCGGTTATATTCCGGTCAGTGAATGGGACGCGGGTATGGCGGCGATTTTTTTGCGGCATAACACCCGCTACACGTGGACGGAAAATACGGATACGCACTATCGCTATCACTATTTGTGGAGCGGTATCAATGCCGGAACCAACCTTGGACTGTGGCAGGTTCGACACCAGGGAAACCTGCGCTATGCGGACAGCAGCATAAGCGGAAGCGATTCGAGTTATAACGTTGTTCGAACCTGGGTACAACGTCCCATCGAACCGATCGATAGCGTGCTGGCGCTGGGGGATAACTATACCGATGGCAGCCTCTTTGGCAGCCTCTCGTTCAATGGGATGAAACTGGCAACCGATGAACGCATGTGGCCGCAGGGGAAGAGGGGCTACGCTCCGGAAGTGAGGGGCGTGGCATCCAGCAGCGCGCACGTAGTGATTAAGCAGCTAAATAACGTCATTTATGAAACCAACGTTCCACCGGGACCATTCGTCATCAATGACTTATATAACACCCGCAGCCAGGGGGATCTTGAGGTTGAGGTCATTGAGGCTAGCGGGAAAACATCCCGTTTTACCGTGCCTTATTCCGCTGTGCCTGATTCCGTGCGCCCGGGCAACTGGCAATATGGTCTCTCATTCGGACGCGTTCGTCAGTACTATAGTATCGAAAACACCTTCATGGAAGGTGTGTTACAGCGAGGGCTGAGTAATGAAGTCACCAGCAACCTTGGCCTGCGTGTGGCTAAGGATTACACGGCTTTTCTGGCAGGAGGCGTACTGGCGACAGATATCGGCGCCATTGGTCTGAATGCCACCTGGTCTGATGCCCTGGTTGAAAATGATGAGCGGCAACAGGGCTGGCGTGCAGAAATCAGTTACAGCAAGACGTTCACGGCAGGCACTAACCTTGTGCTTGCCGCATACCGTTATTCGACGAGCGGTTATCGCGATCTGGAGGATGTGCTGGGCGTTCGTCGCCAGCAGAAAAACGGTACGGAGTACTATTCGGACACCCTGCATCAGCGCAATAGACTGACGGCGACGGTCAGCCAGCCGATGGGAAGCTGGGGGGTACTTAATCTGAGTGCCAGCACGGCGGATTACTATAGCAATCAGTCGCGTATGACCCAGCTGCAGCTGGGCTACAGCAATCAGTGGCGACGAATTAGCTACGGGGTGAACGTTGCCAGACAACGGACGAGCTGGGACTACGGACGCTTTTATACCAGCACCCGCGAGCCGGTTGATGACAGTTCAAAAGAGAAATACACCGAAAATACTGTCTCTTTCAACGTGTCGATCCCTCTCGACTGGGGCAACAACCTGGCATCGGCGGCTTACAACTACAACCAGTCGCGGGCCAGCCGATCCTCGACCGTATCGTTAACCGGCACGGCAGGGGACGGTCGAGACAGATCGTACTCCGTATACGGCGGATATGAACGTTATCGGAATGGGAGCGGTGATAACGCCACGACGTTTGGCGGAAACGTTCAGGAAAATACCCGCGTGGGGTCCGTGCAGGCCAGCTATGACCAGGGGGATAACTACCGGCAGGCAGGGCTCGGCGCATCCGGAACACTGGTGCTACATCCCGGAGGATTAACGCTCGGGCCGTATACCAGTGACACGTTCGCACTGGTACACGCCGATGGCGCACAGGGGGCGCGTGTACAGAACGGGCAGGGGGCAATTATTGACGCGCTCGGCTACGCCATTCTACCGTCGCTTTCCCCTTACCGTAGCAACACCGTCAGCCTGGACTCGCGCAATATGATGGCGGATGCCGAACTGAAAGGTGGAAATCAGCGCGTCGTGCCCTATGCGGGGGCCGTGGTCCGGGTGGACTTTGCCACGCTGAAAGGCAAAGCCGTTCTCATCACCCTCAACAACGGGGATGGGGAACTACCGCCAATGGGGGCGGAGGTGCGGGATGCCGAGGGAACATTGATTGGCATGGTGGGTCAGGGCGGCCAAATTTATGCCCGAGTCCCGGAGGCCTCCGGCGTATTGCGCGTGAAATGGGGCAAAGAGCGCGACCAGAACTGCCGTGTGCCGTATCAAATTACCGGGCGAAACGCAGAGCCGCTGGTTTACCTGAGCCAGATATGTGAAAAGGAGAATTAAAATGCAGGACGGGTTAAAACATTTTCTGATGCTGGGGCTGTTTTTGCTAATAAGCCAGCCCGCGTGGGCAAACTGCATCAGGGTGACCAGCACGTCATCACTTTCCAGCATGGCCATCGCGGCAGGGTATACCGCCGCTGACTGGACGGGTGCCTGTGATACCTGCCATGGCAATATTGGGCTGCCGGCGGTAATCAACATCAACAGCGGCACTAACTTTCAGCCGTCGGGGACGTTGCTTGCCAGCGCGGTGGGCAATTTTTTAACGGCAGCGACCAATAAAACCTATACCAGTAAGCAAATTCTGTTTCGCTGTACCCTGTCTGACGCCGGCAGTTTATATGAAATGTATGCCACCAACGGTGATAACGCCTATACCGGCATGTATGCCTCCGCTGAAATTGAGGGTGCGTATTATGATGTCGCAAAAAACGTCGCGGTAAGAATGACCAATCTCAGCACCGGGGAATATTACAGCCGCTACTGGAAGCAAAGACAAATCACCCCGGCAGACTGGTATCAGGATGGAACCTATATTTACATTCCAGCCAGCGCATTCAGCAATGTGCTGTATGAAATGTATAAAATTTCATCCACTACCTATTATCTTAACGCCAGCAATTACTATAAAGATGCCTATACCCAACCGCGAGGTTATATTGCTTTTAAAGGTCCTGGGCTGGCATCAAATTCCATCGTGGTGGGCCAGGATAGCGCGTCTTATTATCATGGCTGGTATGCAAACTGGCCCGGTGCATGGAGTACCTATAATGCCGTGAGCTATGTCCGTGGCGCACTGTGTCAGGTTAAAGACTATCCCGCCGTTGTGCTTTTACCCACCATCAGCTCCGCGGTGTTGCAGGCCGGTGGTAACAGTCAGGCACCATTCTCGGTCAGCCTTGAGTGTGAGTCAGGTGCGGTTTCCGGTACCGCCACGTCCACGGCCAGCAAGGCAAACGTAGCCATGGGATTTTTGGTCAACCAGCCCGTAGCTGTCAGAGCTGCGCAGGCGCTGGGGCTGGTAACCAGCGGTGGAGGGCTAACCTGGTTACTGGATTCGCATTACGGCAACAGCGGCGTGGCTTCTGGCGTGGGTATAAAAATCCTTAACCGGAGCGGAAAGGCAATCAATTTGTTACCCGACAGAAGCACTACCGGCACGGGAAACTCGCGCGGCTGGTACGCGTATCAGGATCTTACCAGCCTGACGTCGACGGGGGAGGTAAACACCTATACCGGTGACTTTACCGCATCATTAGAGGCCCTCAGTGGGCAGACTGTGACGCCGGGTACGGTTAATGCGCAATTACAAGTCGTTGTTAATTTCCAGTAGGCTTGCTCTGGCAGGCTTGCTGATGATGAGCCTCATTGGTGAGGCATTCGGCGTGGTTAATGTCGATCGGACTCGCGTGATTTTCAGCGCAGGCGAAATGGCCCAGTCGCTGAATCTCTCTAACGATGGTGAAACGCCAGCCATGATTCAGGTCTGGACAGACATGGGCGACCCGCTGGTGCCGCCGGATAAGGTCAGCACGCCGATTGTGGCTACACCTCCGGTTTTCAAAATGTTGCCGAAGGAAATTCGTTCGTTGCGTTTGCTGCTTACGGCACGTCAGGGGCTGCCGAACGATCGGGAAAGCGTCTTCTGGCTGAATATTTTTCAGTTCCAGCCTGAGAGCGACCTGACCCGGCAGAAAAAGCAAAAGTTAATTCTGCCGTTACGCTTAAGGATGAAAGTCTTTATTCGTCCTGCCGGCATTGGCGACCCTGATGCGCTTCAGTATCAGACACTCCAGTTCAGGGCCCAGGATACCCGGTTAATCATTACTAACCCGACGCCCTGGAATATCAGCCTCAACGTTGAGATACCCGGGCAAAGGCCGCTGAACAATATTATGGTTTCGCCACGGACGGAACAGGCAGTGTCGCCTGATAAGCCCCTATTGCCGGGAATAAATTTAACCTATCGTGTGATTACTGATGACGGTAATTATCGTGACTATCAGACCGTAGTTCGAAAATAGTTTGCGGCGTTAGCATATATGGAAAAACTAAATATCGTTGTGGTAACAAACAACCGCTATTTTTCTCAAGGGATAATGTCCCTTTTAACCCAGGACGAGCAAGAGCGCTGCACTGTCTGGACGCCCGTGCAGGTGGGCGTAAATATCAATAAACATAAAGGCGCTGATGCAGGAAGATGCTGGATTGTTGATGTCGATAACTATTTCAACAATACGCTCTTGTTTTTAGATCTTTTAACCGTGCTGGTGGATCTAAAGACCACCTTAAACCGGCGTCTGCGGGTCTTGCTTTGCTATAACAAATACATTTGCCTGCCTTCGCGGGACTGTTATGCGTCTTTTTCAGTGGTTAATGCGGCTCGCGGTATAAAGAGCGTCGAGCATAAGGTCAGGTCCCTCTCCGGGCACGATCGGAAAGATGTAGAGGTAACGAAATCAGGGAATAAAACGGCGCTAACTCGCCAGGAATATCTCGTGTTAAATGCCTTGTCTCAGGGGCTAAACGTCAGTCAGGTGGCCGAAAGATATCACATCACACCAAAACGGGTCAGCCACCATAAATGTAACGGGCTGGCTAAAATGAAGAAAAAGCGTTTGTATGGCGTGTATGGAGAATAAGAAAACTATTCTCCATACAGGGCAGCGACAAGCGCGCGTTAATTAACGATACGCTGTCGCTGCTGCCAGCGTTATGGGAAATCTCAGCGCTGTGAACAGCCTTTGCACTGTTTATTCTGGATCTGCTGGAAGAAATCGTTGCCTTTGTCATCCACCAGGATAAACGCCGGGAAGTTTTCCACTTCGATTTTCCAGATGGCTTCCATGCCCAGCTCCGGATACGCGACGCATTCCAGACTCTTGATGCTGTTTTGCGCCAGCACCGCCGCCGGGCCACCGATGCTACCCAGGTAGAAGCCGCCGTGTTTGTGACAGGCATCGGTCACCTGCTGGCTGCGGTTACCTTTCGCCAGCATGATCATGCTCGCTCCGTGGGACTGCAGCAAATCGACATACGAGTCCATACGCCCTGCGGTGGTCGGGCCGAGTGAGCCGGAGGCGTAACCTTCCGGCGTTTTGGCCGGGCCCGCGTAGTAAATCGGATGGTCCTTGACGTACTGCGGCAGTTCTTCGCCGTTGTCGAGCAGCTCTTTCAGCTTCGCATGGGCGATGTCGCGCGCCACGATGATGGTGCCGTTCAGCGACAGGCGGGTAGAGACCGGGTGCGCGGAAAGCTGCGCCAGGATCTCGTTCATCGGCTTGTTCAGGTTGATGCTGACCACGTCGCCTTCGCCCTGCTGGCGCAGTGATTCAGGAATATACTGGCCCGGGTTGGGTTCCAGTTTTTCAATCCAGATCCCGTCGCGGTTGATTTTGGCCTTGATGTTGCGGTCTGCGGAGCAGGAGACGCCCATGCCGACAGGACAGGAGGCACCGTGGCGCGGCAGGCGGATCACGCGGATATCGTGGGCGAAGTACTTACCGCCAAACTGCGCGCCGAGGCCGAGATTTTGCGCTTCCTGCAGCAGTTCCTGTTCGAGCTGCACGTCGCGGAATGCCTGTCCGTGTTCGTTCCCTTCGGTGGGCAGTGCGTCGTAATAGCGGGTGGAGGCCAGCTTGACGGTTTTCAGCGTCGCTTCCGCCGAGGTCCCGCCGATCACAAACGCGATATGGTACGGCGGGCAGGCTGCGGTACCGAGGGTACGCATTTTTTCCACCAGATAATTTTTCAGCTTCGCCGGGGTGATCAGCGCTTTGGTTTCCTGGTAGAGGTAGGTTTTGTTGGCCGAGCCGCCGCCTTTTGCCATGCAGAGGAATTTGTATTCGTCGCCGTCGACGCTGTAGAGATCGATCTGTGCCGGCAGGTTGGTGCCGGTGTTAACCTCTTTATACATATCCAGCGCGGCGTTCTGGGAGTAGCGCAGGTTATCTTCGATGTAGGTGTTGTACACGCCCTGGCTCAGCGCGGCTTCATCCCCGCCGCCGGTCCAGACGCGCTGGCCTTTTTTACCCATGATGATTGCCGTGCCGGTATCCTGACAGGTTGGCAGCACGCCTTTGGCCGCGATTTCAGAGTTGCGCAGGAACTGCAGGGCAACGTATTTGTCGTTCTGGCTGGCTTCCGGGTCGTTGAGAATTGCGGCAACCTGCTTCTGGTGCGACGGGCGCAGCATAAAGGCCGCATCGTGGAATGCCTGCTGTGCCAGCAGGGTCAGCGCTTCAGGCTCGACCTTCAGGACCTCCTGACCGTCGAATTCGGCAACGGAGACATGCTCTTTGGTCAACAGATAGTATTCGGTGTCGTCATGGGAAAGCGGGAAGGGGTTCTGATAAAAAAACGGTTTATTCGACATAGTATTGCTCCACAAAAATAAAACCGCCGGAGGAAACGTCCGGCGGTCAGGAATCAGAACATCATGGACATCCACGGATAACCAATCAGCAGCAGGGCTGCCAGGAAGATGGCACCGAAGATCGTGCCGAGGCGCCAGTAGTCTTTGGTTGGCAGGTAGCCGCTACCATAGTAAATCGGGCTTGGACCCGTACCGTACGGGGTGATGATCCCCATTACACCCAGCGAGGTCACCATCAGCAGAACGAAGACTTCCATATTCATCCCCGGAATGGTGGAAGCGATGGTCAGCATCGCTGGCAGCAGCGCCGTGGTATGCGCGGTGGTGCTGGCAAACAGGTAGTGCAGCAGGTAGAACGCCAGCAGCAGCACGATGGTGGCAACGCCCGGCGAGATACCGCTCATCAGCAGACCGCCTTCTTTACCCAGCCAGCTGATAAAGCCGGTAGAGGAGAGGCCGTCCGCCAGCGCCACCAGGGTGGCGAACCAGACGAAGGTGTTCCACGCGGCTTTATTACCGGTGATATCGTTCCACTCCAGCACGCCGGTCCACAGCATCAGACCCACGATGAGCAGGGCGGCCATCGCCGGTTCAATCCACGCGGCAGCGAAGATCCACATCAGCAGGGCACAGCACACGAATACCAGCAACAGAATTTCATTGCGGGACAGTTTGCCCAGTTTTTCCAGCTCGCGGGTCGCCCACAGCGGCACTTCATTATTCACTTTGACTTCAGGTGGGTAGAACCAGTAGGCCAGCAGCGGCATGGTCAGAATCAACAGGATGCCCAGCGGCAGGAAGGCCAGGAACCAGGTCCCCCAGGAGATATCAATCCCCACTGTACTTTTCACCAGCGCCAGCGCCAGCAGGTTCGGCGCAAGGGCGGAGAGGAACATTGAACTGGTGATACAGGCCGCGGTGATCGCCACCCACATCAGGTATGAACCAATTTTACGCGCGCTTGGGTCGTTCGGTTTTGAACCGTACAGCGGCGGCAGGTTAGCGATGATCGGGTAGATGGTCCCGCCGCTGCGCGCGGTGTTGGACGGGGTAAACGGTGCCAGCAGCAGGTCCGCGAAGGTAATGGCGTAACCGAGCGTCAGGCTGCGACGGCCGAGATACTTCACCAGAATCAGCGCCAGACGGCGACCGAAGCGGGTTTTGTCGTAGCCTGCGGCAAACATAAAGGCACCGAAAATCAGCCAGACGGTCGAGTTACCAAACCCGCTCACCGCCCATTTAAAGGAGGCGCCAGCCAGCTTGAATTTCGGGTCGGCCAGCTGATCGGGGCTGAACAGCACCCACTGGCTGCAGAGCGCAATCGCCACGACGCCGGTCAGGCCGATCACCGCGCCCGGCAGGGGTTCGAAGATCAGGCCGACGATCACGCCAACAAAGATAGCGAAGTAGTGCCACGCGTAAGGCGGCAGACCTTCCGGTACCGGAACAAACAGCAGCAGTACGGCGACAATGACGGGCAGTGCCATCATCAGCAGTCGTTTTGCTTTTCCATTTGATGCCTGGTTCGCCACAGGGGGCGTTACAGCAGTTTTTGTATTCATAGTTTCACGTCTTAAGTTGTCAAGAATTCGGTCGCAGTGAAAAGACAAATTCGCTTTCTTAAGTTTCTTTGCTTTTTTTAGTTATTAAAGGTGCAATTTTGTATTTTCAGTAATAGCGATTTAACGCATTTTTGATTGCGCTAAATTAAAAATTGATGATGTTTTTATATTGCGCTTTTGGATGCCATAACTATTGATCGCGATCAAAAAAAGAGAATTACAGCGTTATTTTTGTGCTTTTATTAATAACCATTCAGGCGTATGTGGGTATTAGGTAATTTCTTAAGTGCTTTTATCAAGCTTGTAACAATTGCGCAGTGGGTAATTTTGTATTTGATTGAAAAATATAGATTTTTGTTGTTAACGGTGAAATGGTCTTACCTTTAAAAATTTAACGGATTTTAAATTAATGTGAATACCTGAATCACAATCGCTAACACCAATGTGTTATTAATGTTATCGAAGGGATTAAATAGTTTATTAACTAACGTAATAGCTTTAGAAACTAAAAAAATCATTATATTAATATCATGACATCGGCAAATAACGACGAAATAAAAAACCAATCCGATAACGAATTCTTAATTTTTAAAAGTTTGGAGTTTCTATTATGAGCACTAACGAACGCATTCTGACTCCCTTCACATTACCGAATGGTACTGAACTGAAAAACCGTTTGTTAATGGCACCAATGACCACCTGTACCGGCTATTACGATGGCACGGTCACCAGCGAGCTGGTGGAGTACTACCGGGCCCGTTCCGGCAGCATTGGGACCATTATTGTGGAGTGCTGCTTCGTCGACGATCTCGGTCTCGCTTTCCCGGGCGCGATTGGCATCGATAACGACGAGAAAATCGCCGGGCTGGCGAAAATCGCCGAGGCGATTAAATCCAAGGGTTCGAAAGCCCTGCTGCAGATCTACCACGGCGGCCGTATGGTTGACCCGAAACTGATCGGTGGCCGCACGCCGGTGGGCCCAAGCGCCGTCGCTGCGCCGCGTGACGGTGCGGCCACACCGGTTGCGCTGACCGCTGAAGAAGTGGAAGGCATGATCGGCAAGTTTGGTGAAGCAGTGCGCCGCGCCATCCAGGCCGGTTTCGACGGCGTGGAAATTCACGGGGCAAACACCTATCTGATTCAGCAGTTCTACTCGCCAAACTCTAACCAGCGCGACGACGAGTGGGGCGGCAGCCGCGACAACCGCGCCAGATTCCCGCTGGCGGTACTGGACATTACCCACAAAATGGTGCGCCAGTACGCGGACGACGCGTTCATTATTGGCTACCGTTTCTCCCCGGAAGAGCTGGAAGTCCCGGGGATCCGCTTTGAAGACACCATGTACCTGCTGGAAAAACTGGCGGCGCGCGGTGTGGACTACCTGCACTTCTCCGTGGGCGCCACCCTGCGTCCTTCCATCGTAGATACCCAGGACCCGACGCCGCTTATCGAAAAATACTGCGCCATGCGTTCTGAAACCCTGGCACAGATCCCGGTCATGGGCGTGGGCGGCGTGGTGAATGCTGCCGATGCCTGTGAGGCGCTGGACCACGGTTACGATCTGATCGCCGTCGGCCGCGCCACCATTGCTTACCCGGACTGGACTGACCGCATCGCGGCCGGGGAAACCCTGGAGCTGTTTATGGACAGCACCAAACGCGAGGCGCTGAGCATTCCTGAACCGCTGTGGCGTTTCTCGCTGGTGGAAGCAATGATCCGCGACATGAGCATGGGCGAATCGAAATTCAAACCGGGCACGTTCACCGAGAAGGTGCAGGACGAGGCGAACGAGCTGGTGATAAACGTCAGCCTGGAAACCGATCGCATCGCCGATATTGAGCTGGCCTCTGGCCCGGGTGACGACGTTGAGTTTGTCACCAGCTTTGAAGAGATCCGTTCCCGCATTCTGGATGCCAATACCCCGCACGTGGACGCCATCACCGGTGCCACCAGCCAGAGCGAGGCGGTGAAAAAAGCGGTCTCTAAAGCGATGCTGAAATCCAGCAAAGCGCGGGCCGCAGAAGAGGGTGTCGACCCGAATGAGACCCGCAGCGTGGATGTGGTAGTGGTCGGCAGCGGCGGTGCCGGTCTGGCCGCGGCCATCCAGGCGCATGACGAAGGGGCGAGCGTGCTGATCGTCGAGAAAATGCCTACCATCGGCGGGAATACCATTAAAGCCTCTGCCGGGATGAACGCCGCAGAGACGCGCTTCCAGCGGGTGAAAGGCATTCAGGACAGCAAAGAGCTGTTCTACCAGGAGAGCCTGAAAGGGGGCGGTAACAAGAACAACCCTGAACTGCTGCGCCGCTTCGTGGAGAATGCGCCACAGGCGATTGAGTGGCTGGCTACCCGCGGCATTATGCTGAACGACATCACCACCACCGGCGGGATGAGCATTGACCGTACCCACCGTCCAAAAGACGGCTCTGCGGTCGGCGGCTATCTGATCAGCGGTCTGGTGCGTAACGTCAACAAACGCAACATCGAGGTGATGCTCGATACCTCCGTCAGCGACATCATCTTTGAGAACGGTGAAGTGACCGGCGTGCGTCTGACCACCGAAGAGAACGAAACGATCACCGTGGCCACCAAAAGCGTGATTGTCGCCACCGGCGGCTTCAGCGCCAACAGCCAGATGGTGGTGAAATACCGTCCGGACCTCGAAGGTTTCGTGACCACCAACCACAAAGGGGCGACCGGTGGCGGTATCGCACTGCTGGAGCGTATCGGTGCCGGCACGGTGGATATGGGCGAGATCCAGATCCACCCGACCGTTGAGCAGAAAACCTCGTATCTGATTTCCGAATCCATCCGCGGGGGCGGGGCGATTCTGGTGAACCAGCAGGGGAACCGCTTCTTCAATGAGATGGAAACCCGCGATAAAGTCTCGGCGCAGATCATCGCGCTGCCGGAGAAATACGCGTACATCGTCTTTGACGAGCATGTTCGTGCTAAAAACAAAGCCGCGGATGAGTACATTGCCAAAGGTTTCGTGACCAGCGCCAGCTCGCCAAAAGCCCTGGCAGAGGCGCTGGGAATGGATTATCACGCGTTCCTGGCCACTCTGGAGCGTTACAACGGCTTTGTGGAAAAACAGCACGATGACGACTTTGGCCGTACCACCGCGCTGCGTGCGCCGATCAACGAAGGGCCGTTCTACGCCATTCAGATTGCGCCGGGCGTGCACCACACCATGGGCGGCGTGACCATCAACACCGATACCTGTGTGCTGGACAGCAACCACAACGTGCTGCCAGGGGCGTTTGCCGCCGGTGAAGTGGTTGGCGGGATCCACGGCGGTAACCGTATCGGCGGTAACGCGGTGGCAGATATCATTATTTTTGGTACCCTTGCCGGACATCAGGCGGCGATGCGTTCGAAAAGAATGTAAGGCTCCTGTTCTGTAAGCCGGATGCGCGCATCCGGCACTCTCCCCGGCGGCGTGGTGCTGGCCGGGGCGATATCTGAGGAGACATGCCATGCCTGATGACACCCGCGTCTACAGTTACTCCGCCGTCCTGATGGGCTCGCTCATCCTCCTGAAACTCTTCTCTCATGACGAAGCCCTCGCGTCCCGCGTGTTTCGCCTGATCAAACAGTACGAAGATCTGCTCACCGTCAACCGAGCCCACTCGCAGGTAATGGATATCAACCATGCTGCGGGGCTGCATCCGGTCAGCGTCAGCCGTCCGGTGTTTGAGCTGATTCGCTGCGCGAAAGCGGCAAGCCTCCTTAAAGACAGTGCGTTTAACCTGGCCATCGGCCCGCTGGTGAAGCGCTGGAAAATCGGGTTTCGCGGCGATAGCGTACCGCCAGCCGATGAGATTGCGACCCTGCTTGCGATTACCCGTCCTGAGGATGTGGTGCTGGATGACGCCAGCAGCAGCGTGTTCCTGACCCGGGCAGGCATGGAGATTGATCTCGGGGCCATAGCCAAAGGCTATATCGCCGACAGGGTGCGGGATTACCTGCGCAAAGAGGGCGCTGAACTTGGGCTGATCAACCTCGGGGGGAATATCCAGACGTTAGGCTCGCCGGAAGGGGGCTGGAGCGTAGGGCTTAAAAAACCGTTTGCCGGTGATGAACTGATCGGCGCCATGACGGTAGAGAACCGCTCCGTGGTGACGTCCGGCACCTATGAGCGCTACTTTGAACAAAACGGCAAACGCTATCACCACATTCTCGATCCGCGCAGCGGATACCCGCTGGATAACGAACTTGACAGCGTGACCATCATTTCGACAGATTCCATTGATGGCGATATCTGGACCACGCTGATGTATGGCATGGGCGTGGAGAAGGGCTGTGCGGCCCTGCGCTCGCGCCCCGATATTGAAGCTATTTTTGTCACCAAAACAAAAGAAGTGGTGCTCTCTTCAGCGCACCACTTCCGTTTTACCCTGCTGGATAACGACTACCGCGTTACTGACAGTACTGCTTGAGCAGGCCCGTCTGCTCCGGCTGGAGACGATAACGATACACCGGACGCCCGGTGGCGCCGTAGTGAATGCTGGTGAACAGGATATTGATCTGCGCCAGCCAGATCAGGTATTTACGGCAGGAGACGCGGGAGATATTCACGGCACTTGCCAGGTCATCGGTGGAAAACTCGGTTTCCGGATGGGCGTCAATCCACTGGCAGATCGTCCGCAGCGTCTGCGGCGTTAACCCTTTCGGCAGCTTTTTGTTATCCGCCAGTTCCGGCGCCCCGCCGTGGATCAGCCGGTCAACGTCCGCCTGCTCATAATACTGGTGCGAGCCCATCAGGCTGTGCTTTGCCTTCCAGCTGTTCAGCGCCTCTTCAAAGCGCGGGAACTGGAACGGTTTAATCAGATAATCCACCACGCCGTAGTGGATAGAGGTCTGAATGGTCGCGGCATCGGCAGCCGAGGAGATCATGATGACATCAATCGGACGACCGGATGCGCGGATAACCGGCAGCAGATCCAGCCCGTTGTCCTGCTGCATATAGACATCCAGCAGCACCAGATCCACCGGCTGATTCGGGTCGTTAATCACGGCCTCGGCCTGGTTCAGCGTGGAGGCGACGCCGCAGCAGCTAAAGCCTTCAACACGGTTGACGTACAGACGGTTGAGGTCGGCTACCATGGCGTCATCATCGACAATTAATACATTTATCACGCGATATTCCTCTCGCTATCCCAGGGGATGTGAACAAAAAATTGGGTAAATACGCCAGGTTCAGATTCGACGGTAATGTCTCCGCCGAGGTTCTGAATTTGCTGACGGGCAAGGAACAGCCCAACGCCGCGGTTTTCACCTTTTGTTGAGAAGCCTTTAGTAAAAATAGTCTCCAGCTGGTCGGGATCAATACCCGGACCGTCATCGCTGACTTCGCAGCTGAGCCAGCCGTTCTGATAGTGCAGCAGCAGGGTGATCTCACCTTCCGGCTGGCCTTCCATCGCGTCCAGCGCGTTTTCAATTAAGTTGCCGAGCACGGTGACCAGCACCGCGACCTGCTCTTCGCTGGCGGTATCCGGTATCTGGCATTCATCTGCGAGGGTGAGGGTGATCCCGGCCTCTTTCGCCCGGTTGATTTTACCCAGCAGGAACCCGGCGATCACCGGGGATTTCACCTTGCTCTGGATGGTGCCAATGTCGGTCTGATAATTATGCGCCGTCTGCAGGATGTACTCTTCCAGCTTGTCGTAGCGCTTAATGTTCAGCAGACCCAGGATCACATGCAGCTTGTTCATAAACTCGTGCGTATGGGCGCGCAGGGCGTCGACGTAATTGACCATGCCGTCGATACGCTGCATCAGCTGGCTGATCTCGGTTTTATCGCGGAAGGTGGTGATGGCGCCTATCACCCGATCCTGGCTTTTCACCGGCACCATGTTGCACAGCAGCAGCCGCCCGTTGCAGCTGATCTCCTGATCCTGACGCGCAACGCCCGTTTTTGACACATCCCGCAGGCTGGCCAGCAGGGGAGCGCTGGCGTTTTCGCTCTGCTTGCCGGAGGGCAGGAGGAGTATCTCTCTGGCGGTGTGGTTGATCATCGTCACGCGCCCGTGAATATCGACCGCCAGTACCCCTTCACGCAGCGACTGCAGCATTGCCTGGCGCTGTTCAAACAGGGCGGATATTTCGTAAGGTTCGAGTCCGAACAGGATGCGTTTGAGGACCCGCACCAGGCCCCAAATCGCCATAGAACTCATAAAAATACTGAACAAAATGGTCCAGACGGCGTTGAGTCGCCCACGGGAAATCTGATCTTCCACTTTTTTGAGGGAGATACCGACCACGACCACACCGATCTGTTCGTGCTGGCTATCATAGACGGGCGTAAAAACGCGCAGCGCTTCGGCGAGGGCGCCACGGTTAACGGAGACGTTCTCTTTGCCTTCCAGAGCCGGGTTCAAATCATCGCCGATAAAATGCAGCCCCAGCAGCGCCTCGTTCGGGTGTGAATAGCGGATCCCGCGCATATCGGTGACCACGGTGAACAGCAGATCGTTTCGTTTCGTCACCGCCTGGGCGATGGGTTGAATAATATTCTCCTGCGGTGCCTGCATCAGGCCGCGCTGGATCTCGGGGCTATCGGCGAGGGTGCGGGCAATGCCGAGCGCGGTGTCTTTGACATCATCGCGTGTTGCCCGGGTGATCTGCACCGAATAGAGCGCAAAGACCACCAGCAGGACTGAACCGATAATCGCGCACACCATCAGCGTGACCAGCGTATTGAGTTTCATGGGGCGCTTGCGCGTCGGAAGGAAAGGCTGCAAATCGCTCATCAACACTCCGCGATGATAAAGAAAGGGGGTAATTATCGCCGATGACGCGCTTTTCTTAAAGCCATGTAAAAGCGAGGATTGGGTCCTCTTTTCGTGACCCCCCTCGCAGGTCATCTATATAAAACACTTTATAGTGTGTGGGTACTCATAATAAGGAGGCTGTTTATGAGCATTATGCTTACCGGTTCGGTCAAGGAAAGACGGCACGCCAGCACGATGAATATTGATAGATTGTCCACGCTGGACATGCTGAAAGTCATTCACCAGGATGATGCACTCATTTCTGCTGCCATCACCCCTTGTTTACCTGCGCTTGCCCGCGTGGTGGATAACGCCGCCGCGACCCTTAACCACGGGGGACGCCTGGTGATTGTCGGCGCGGGGCCGTCGGGCTGCGTCGCGCAACAGGTCGCCGATGACTATGCGCCGGGCAAAACCCCGGTGATTGCCGTGACGCCGCAAGAGGGGGAAGGGAGTTACGAGCGCGGTGTAGCCGACCTGCAGGCCATCAACTTTGGTGAACACGATATGATGCTGGCGGTGAGCGTCAGCGGAAAAACGCCGTGGGTCTGGGGCGCCATGCGGCATGCCTGGTCGCTGGGTTCGCCGGTGGCGATTATAACCAGCGATGCGCAAAGTGAAGCAGCACTGCTGGCGAGCATGGTCATCGCGCCAGAGTTGGGGCCTGACGTTGTGGCTGGTTATCTCAACACCAAAGCCGGGATTGCGCAAAAAATGATCCTCTCGATGATCGCCACCGGGCTGGCCGTTCGTACCGGGCGCGTCTACAGCAACCTGCGCGTGGATCTTGAGGCAAGCAATACCCACTGGGCGGAACGGCAAATCGCCATTGTGATGGAAGCGGGGGGATGCACCCGGGCGCAGGCAAAAGCGGCGCTGGAAGCCTGTAACCACCACTGTAAAACGGCGGTACTGATGGTGCTGACAGGGCTGGATGCGTGGAAAGCCCATGAGCTGCTGGCGCAGAATAACGGGTTTATCCGCGTGGCGCTGCAGGAAGCGCCGTAAGATCTTCAGAAAGAAAAAAGGCCGCGATTGCGGCCTTTGGTGTTTATGGGGGGTTAGAACTGGTAGACCAGACCCAGTGCTACGATGTCATCGGTGCTGATGCCATTCGCCGCGTAGAAATCGTCATCTTCATCCAGCAGGTTGATTTTGTAGTCAACATAGGTGGACATGTTTTTGTTGAAATAATAGGTTGCACCCACATCCGCATATTTCACCAGATCTTTATCGTTACCGTAGAACGAATTCAGATCCTTACCTTTAGACATCAGGAAAGAGACTGCAGGGCGCAGGCCGAAATCAAACTGATATTGTGCGGTAACTTCAAAGTTCTGGGTTTTGTTTGCTACAGCAAAATCGCCGTAAGGCGTCATATTGCGGGTTTCCGCATACATGGTCGCCAGATAAATATTGTTGGCATCGTATTTCAGGCCTACAGTCCAGACGTCAGCCTTATCACCGCCAGCAGTTGTTTTGGTCACCTGGTCGTTGGTACGGTCAGATGAGGCATATGCTGCAGCGGCATTGAAGCCCATACCGAAATCGTAGGAAGTTGAAACACCCCAGCCATCACCGTTCTGCTTGCGCACATCACGACCGTTGTTGGTACCTTCCTGATCGTTAGACGCGCTTTCATTATTCCCCTGATACTGAACAGCGAAATTCAGGCCTTCAGCCAGGCCAAAGAAACCGTTGTTGCGGTATGTCGCCACGCCGTTTGCACGACCGGTCATAAAGTTGTCGGTATAGGTGTAGGTATCGCCGCCGAACTCAGGCAGCATATCGGTCCAGCCTTCAACGTCGTAAACCACGCCGTAGTTACGACCATAGTCGAATGAACCGTATTCACCGAATTTCAGACCGGCGAAACCAAGACGAGTCCAGGACTGGTTGCTTGATTTCTCAGTATTGTTGGCCTGAATATTATATTCCCACTGACCATAACCAGTGAGTTGGTCGTTGATTTGCGTTTCGCCTTTGAAGCCCAGACGAACGTAACTCATGTCGCCATCGGAACCCGTGTCGTCAGAGAAGTAGTGCAGACCATCAACTTTGCCGTACAGATCGAGTTTATTGCCGTTGTTGTTATAAACCTCAGCCGCATTTGCTGCGCCAGACATTAATAATGCGGGTACAAGAATAGCCAGAACTTTTCTTTTCATTATATATTCCCTTGAAAGATAATTTATATGAATATATGTAATCACTCTCCGCAATTACAGCGTCGATACTATTCCAGCTATTGATTTTTAGTTTCAAAAATAAATGTAATTAAATCCGTTTAAATATTGCAAAATATTTCTATCAATCTCTTTATTTTTCTTGTGAATTAATTGTTTGATTTAATACGGTGTAATTATTATTAAGTATTTCGAGCTTCTATTTATTAATTCATTCAATTAGGTTGTGTTATAGTTCAGGCTCATATTTCACGACAGGGCATCACGATGGAACTGACGCAGTGGCAGCAGCGTTTTGAGCGCTGGCTCGACGAAAACCACACTTCTGACGATGCTGCGCATGATATTTCGCACTTTCGTCGCGTCTGGAAAACGGCGCAAAAAATCATGTCTCGCCAGACCGCCGATCCGCTGGTGGTCCTGACCGCCTGCTATTTCCACGATATCGTTAGCCTGCCGAAAAACCACCCCGAACGCAGTCAGTCATCGCAACTGGCCGCGCGCAAAACCCGCGACATTCTGCAGCGCGATTTCCCGGATTTCCCCTCGGAGCACTATGCAGGCGTTGCACATGCCATTGAGGCGCACAGCTTCAGCGCCGGGATCGCGCCGCAGAGCGTGGAAGCCAAAATTGTCCAGGATGCTGACCGGCTGGAAGCACTAGGGGCTATCGGCCTCGCGCGCGTCTTTGCCGTCTCGGGCGCACTGGGCGTGGCGCTGTTTGACGCAGACGATCCCTTTGCCGATGCGCGTACGCTTGATGATCGGGCATTTGCCCTCGACCATTTTCAGACCAAACTGCTGCGTCTGCCTGATACCATGCAAACGGAAATGGGCCGCGAGCTGGCACGGCACAACGCTGATTTCCTGATCCAGTTTATGGCGAAACTCAGCGCTGAATTGCATGGCGACTGCATCGGGCTGGATAGCCAGGTGATGAACCGCTTCCGTCGCAGTTTGCATGAATGAACTGTGGTAATCTGTCTCCAGTCTTTATTCTCCGGTTAAAAGAATGCAGGAAAAACGATCAGTGACTGAGCCCGCGCCTGAGCAGGCTGAGAAATCAACGGCAACGGTGCAGGCGTTACTGCGTCAGCTGTTGGATATCTATGATGCTAAAACGCTGGCCAATCTGCTGGTGGCGCACGGTGAGAACCACTGGAGCCCGGCCATTCTTAAACGGCTGGTGACCAGCGAGCGGGCAGGGCGTCGCCTGAGTGAAGGCGAGTTTCGTTATCTGCAAAACCTGCTTCCACGTCCTTCCGCTGCGCACCCGAACTATGCCTTCCGCTTTATCGATCTGTTCGCCGGTATCGGCGGCATTCGACACGGCTTTGAAGCTATCGGGGGTCAGTGCGTGTTTACCAGCGAGTGGAACAAACATGCCGTGCGGACCTACAAGGCCAACTGGTATTGCGATCCGCAGGCGCATCATTTCAACGCCGACATCCGCGATGTCACCCTGAGCCATAAAAGCGGTGTCAGCGATGAACAGGCCGCCGAACATATTCGCCAGACCATCCCGGCGCATGATGTGCTGCTGGCTGGCTTCCCGTGCCAGCCTTTCTCGCTGGCCGGCGTCTCAAAAAAGAACGCCCTCGGACGCGCCCACGGTTTCGCCTGCGATACCCAGGGAACGCTGTTTTTTGACGTAGCCCGTATCATTGACGCCCGTCGCCCGGCCATTTTCGTGCTGGAAAACGTTAAGAATTTAAAAAGCCATGACGGCGGGAAAACCTTCCGCATTATCATGCAAACGCTGGATGAGCTGGGTTATGACGTGGCCGATGCCCAGGACATGGGCGCAGATGACCCAAAAATCATTGATGGTAAACATTTCCTGCCCCAGCATCGCGAACGCATCGTGCTGGTGGGTTTCCGCCGCGATCTCAATCTGAAGGGCGATTTCACCCTGCGGGATATCCCGTCTCTCTACCCCGAGCGCCGTCCCACCGTGGCCGACCTGCTGGAGCCTGTCGTTGACGCGAAGTTCATCCTCACCCCGGTGCTGTGGAAATACCTCTACCGCTATGCCAAGAAACATCAGGCGAAGGGCAACGGCTTCGGCTTCGGGATGGTAGATCCGAACGATCCGCACAGCGTGACGCGCACGCTCTCCGCGCGTTACTACAAAGACGGCGCGGAAATCCTTATCGACAGAGGCTGGGACAAGGCGCTGGGCGAAAAAGATTTCGACGATCCGCTCAACCAGCGACACCGTCCGCGACGCTTAACGCCGCGGGAGTGCGCCCGGTTGATGGGCTTTGAGACGCCACAGGGTTATCGCTTCCGCATTCCGGTTTCGGACACCCAGGCGTACCGCCAGTTTGGCAACTCGGTAGTGGTGCCGGCGTTCGCGGCCGTGGCAAAACTGCTGGCCTCGCGCATCAGACAGGCGGTGGCACTTCGTCAGGGTGAGGCCGTCAATGACGGATGTTCACAATAAGGCGACGCGCAGTAAAAACATGCGTGCCATCGGCACGCGTGACACCGCCATAGAAAAGCGCGTGGCCGCGCTGCTGACGCAGGCGGGGTTTGACTTCCGCGTGCAGGATGCCGCCCTCGCGGGGCGCCCCGATTTCGTCATCGACGCCTGGCAGTGCATCATCTTTACCCACGGCTGTTTCTGGCATCATCACGACTGCTACCTGTTTAAAGTCCCGGCGACGCGCACCGACTTCTGGCTGGAAAAGATTGGCAAGAACGTTGAACGCGACAGGCGGGATCTGACCACGCTGATGGCGCAGGGCTGGCGGGTGCTGATCGTCTGGGAGTGTGCGCTGAGAGGCAGATTAAAGCTGAACGACGTTGAACTGTCGGAACGGCTGGAAGAGTGGATCTGCGGCGGCGGTCAGACCGCGCAGATCGACACGCAGGGGATTCACCTGCTCACGGTTTCTCCGCCTCGCAAGGCGTAACGACCGGTTTTGCTGGCAGCAAATATTTGCCCAGGGTGACCAGCACGACGGCAAACACAATGATCCCCAACGCCAGCCATTCAACGGCAGAGAGCGTTTCCCCGCCTAATCCCGTGCCGAGCAGTACGGCCACCACCGGGTTAACGTAGGCGTAGCTGGTGGCAACCGCCGGGGAGACGTTGCGGATCAGGAACATGTAGGCGTTAATGGCGATGATTGAGCCAAACAGCGCCAGATACCCTACCGCGAGAAAGCCCGACAGGTCCGGCAGCGTGGTCAGCTTTTCTCCCGTCAACGCCGAGGCGAGCAGCAGAACAATCCCCGCGGCGAGCATCTCAATTGCGCCCGCCATCATGCCGGTGGGGAGCGTGATACGTGAACCGTATACCGAGCCAAACGCCCAGCTCATGGAGCCTATCAGGATAATCACTGCGCCCCACGGATTCCCGCTCAGGTTCCCGCCGCTGTTGAGCAGAATAATACCGGCGAGTCCGATACCAATCCCCAGCCATTCCAGCTTGCGGGTGCGGATGCCGAAAAGGCGGCTGAAGCAGAGGGTAAAGAGCGGCACGGTGGCAACGACCACGGCGGCGATCCCGGACGGCACGTTCTGGTGCTCGGCAATCGTTACAAACCCATTTCCTACCGCCAGCAGCAGCAGGCCGATTAGCGCGGCATTCAGCAGCGGACGCAGCGGGGGAAGCTTGTGGCCGCGCAGCAGCAGGAACGCGAGCAGCAGGACGCCTGCCGAAAGGAAGCGAATGCCCGCCATCATCAGGGGTGGCCAGCTTTCCACGCCGATGCGAATGACAAAGTAGGTTGAACCCCAGATGATATACAGCGAAAAGAGTGCCCCGATGAGCGGTAGCAATTGCCGGAAACGCATAATCCCTCACGACGAAATAAAAAGTTCGCTGATAGTAAACGCGAAAACTATCGCGCTGGCGAGCCCTTTAATTGTGTAGTTGATGTGAATTTTTTGTTGACGTGAGGAGCCTGTTTCCGGCTTTGTACTTTTGCTCCATACTATTCACTTAATTACCAAAAAATGAAGGATTAAGATTTTGGCAGGAAGTAGCTTATTAACATTGCTGGATGATATTGCCACCTTACTGGATGACATTTCGGTGATGGGGAAACTGGCGGCGAAGAAAACCGCCGGCGTGCTGGGAGATGATTTGTCGCTGAACGCCCAGCAGGTGAGTGGGGTGAGGGCCAACCGTGAACTGCCGGTGGTGTGGGGGGTAGCAAAAGGCTCCTTCCTCAATAAGGTGATTCTGGTGCCGCTGGCGCTGCTCATCAGCGCGTTCATTCCGTGGGCGATCACGCCGCTATTAATGATTGGCGGGGCATTTCTCTGCTTTGAGGGCGTCGAGAAGGTTCTGCACTCCTTTAGCGCGCGCAAGGAGAGCGATACCCCGGAGATGCGTCAGCAGCGTCTTGAAGCGCTGGCCGCTCAGGATCCGAAGACCTTCGAGCGTGATAAAGTCAAAGGCGCCATCCGCACCGACTTTATTCTGTCCGCTGAAATTGTCGCCATTACGCTGGGCATTGTCTCTGACGCGCCGCTCCTGAATCAGGTGCTGATCCTCTCCGGCATTGCCCTTCTGGTGACGGTAGGTGTCTACGGCCTGGTGGGATTGATCGTGAAGCTGGATGACATCGGCTACTGGCTGGAGACGAAATCGAGCGCGGTGGCGAAAGGCATCGGCAAGAGCTTACTGGTGCTGGCCCCGTGGCTGATGAAGAGTTTGTCCGTGGTGGGTACGCTGGCGATGTTCCTCGTCGGCGGCGGGATTGTGGTTCACGGCATTGCCCCACTGCACCATGCTATTGAACATTTCTCCGCCACACAGGGGGCGGTTGTCGCGGCGATGCTGCCCACGCTGCTGAATCTGGTGTTGGGCTTTATCATTGGCGCCATCGTGGTTGCGGCGGTAAAAGGGGTTGAGAAACTCCGCGGTACGTCGCACTAATTGTTACCCGGTGCGGGATGCAAAAAGACCATTCCTCGTCTAAATTGAAACAGTTTCACCCTGATACAGGAGGCAGGTATGGTCTTTTTGGTCAGTGATGAAGTTAAGCCGAAGAAGGGCGGTCCACGTATGATTGTGACCGGGTATTCCAGCGGAATGGTGGAATGTCGGTGGCATGATGGCTACGGCATCAAGCGGGAAGCATTCCGTGAAGATGAGCTTCAGCCGGGTGACGGACAGCACAAGCGGGACAAGGCTTAATCACGTAACGCCCGGCTTTGCCGGGCGTTTTTATCTCAGGGTGTAGGGCAGTGATCAGGGAGTGTGTGTGCAGCGCGATACCTTTGTTGTGAGACAATCTTTTTTGCAATGGCTGCATAAACGTAGCAATCCGGGGCTGATTGTTAATCTCTGTTTTATTGTCGTTCTGGTGTTTTCCACCCTCCTGACCTGGCGCGAAGTGGTGGTCCTGGAAGACGCGTACGTCTCCAGCCAGCGTAACCATCTGGATACGGTGGCCAGTTCGCTGGACAGACAGCTACAGAACAGCGTGGACAGGATGCTGTTGTTCCGCCAGGGCATGCGCGATGCCATCCAGACGCCTCTGGCCTTTGACGCTTTACAGAGTGCGGTGTCACGCTTCAATACTCTGCGCGTACTCCCCACCTGGCAGCTTGCCGTGGATAAAAAACGCACCCTGCCGATAAACGGGGTGTCCGATGCGTTCGTCGAAAAAACGACGCTTCTCAACCGCGACGCGGAGCGCATCAGCAATGAAATTTCTGCCGCGCTGGAAGTGGGGTATCTGCTCCGGCTGGCCTCATCGAGAGCGCAGACGGAATCGCGGGTGAACTACGTCTCCCGCGCCGGGTTTTATCTCTCTACCGACACGCCGGAGCAGGCGGGTGACATTACCTCCCGGTATTACCATCTGGTCACGCAAGCCTGGTTCACCGAGCAGTCAGAACGCAACAACCGCGCACGCGCGGTGCGCTGGTTTATCTCCACGCCCTCCGCATGGACCGGCGATGAACGCGCGATCACCGCCAGCGTCCCCATCTATTTTGATCATTACTGGTATGGCGTGGTGGCGATGGATTTTACACTGGGCACGATGCAACGCCTGCTGGCTGACGCGACGGAAGACAGAACGGAAGGGGAGTATCAGCTGTACGACACCCGGCTCAATTTGATTGCCACCTCTGCCCATGCGGGTAACCCGGTTAACCACTTTGACGAACGCGAAACGGCGCAGATTGCCCAGGCGATTGAACATGATACCGGCGGCGGCATCCGCCTCGGAAGCCGTTTTATTAGCTGGGAGCGGCTCGATCACTTCGATGGCGTCGTTCTGCGGATCCACACCCTGCATGAAGGGGTGCAGGACGACTTCGGCAGCATCAGTATTGTGCTGGCGCTGCTGTGGGCGCTGTTTACCGCCATGCTATTGATCTCGTGGCTGGTGATCCGTCGGATGGTAAGCAACATGTATACGCTTCAGCATTCGCTGCAGTGGCAGGCCTGGCACGATCCACTCACCCGGCTGAATAATCGCGGCGCGCTGTTCGACCGCGCGAAAATGCTGGCAGAAACCTGTCGCCAGCAGTCGCTGCCTTTCTCGGTGATTCAGATCGATCTCGACCATTTTAAAAGCATTAACGACCGTTTCGGCCATCAGGCCGGTGATAAGGTGCTGTCCCATACGGCGGGGCTGATTGCCACCGGATTACGCAAAAACGATGTCGCAGGGCGTGTCGGCGGGGAAGAGTTTTGTGTCGCCCTGCCGGGGATTAGTCTTGAGGAGGCGAGAGGGGTTGCGGAGCGTATTCGTTGTCGCATCAACAGCAAGGAGATTCTGGTGAAGAAGAGCACGACCCTGCGCATCAGCGCGTCGCTGGGCGTCAGCAGCGCGGATGAAAAGGGGAATTACGATTTTGAACAACTGCAGTCCGTGGCGGACGCCCGCTTATACCAGGCTAAACAGACCGGGCGTAACCGCGTTGTGTGGCGGGATCAGGAGAGGAAGTGATCCAGCCCTTCGTGCCAGCCCGCGGGACCGGGTTGTTGGGTGTGATAAACCCGCGCGGGATTATCGTCCCGTAGCGTGATGCCCAGACGGTTAATGCCTTTAATCACTACCGCGTAATCCATGCTATCCAGCAGCGGCGCATCATTGGGGCCATCACCGAGTCCCAGCGTCGTGGGTTCGATCGCTTCCTGCTCACGGTACTGTTCAATCAGCCAGTTAACCGCCACGTCTTTACCGCAGCGGGTGTCAAGAATATGCCAGAACCGCGCCCCCTGCAGACATTGCAGACCGCTACGCGCCAGCGCCTCTTCAAACTGGGCCATTTTCTCGTCGCTGTCGCGCCAGATGAGCGTGACCGAGGCTTCCTGCCTGCGGGCCAGCGCAGAGCGATAGCGCGTCAGGCCGGTCCACTCGCTGATAATGCGATCGTCCACGTCGTCAAAGGTGGTGAACTTAACGCCCGTCTCAAGGCGGATTTGCTCGATCCGCGGGCGAATATCCCGGTGTGACATTCCTCTAATCTGACGCGGCACCTTTTCCCACCGCACGTCAGGCTGAATAACCGCGCCGTTCTCGGCAATAAACGGCAGGCCTTCCAGACCCAGATCCTGCTGAATGTCCAGCATCTCGGCCGCCGTTTTGCTGCTACAGAGAATGAGCGGAACCTGGTTATCCAGCAGCCTGTCCAGCCAGGGCAGCGCGGGCTGCCACTCGTAGGTATGGATATCGAGCAACGAGCCGTCCAGATCGGAAAAAATCAGCAAGGGATCCCGCAGTGAAAGCATACAGACTCCTGGTAACGGTGGCGTCGCTTTCTAAGAAAATTCCTAAAAAATAGCCGGGATAAAAACCGGAACAATGAGAACGGACCCTGGCAAACCCGCATTCGGCGTATGTTGCTGCTCATAACCAAATTCATAATGCTGAAAATAGTATATTCATCATAAGAATATATGCTTGTCAGACAAATTCGTTGGGGATAGTGTGGCATGTACATCAGATTTCCTGGTGTAACGAATTTTCAAGTGCTTCTTGCAAAAGCAAGTTTTGATCCCGGCCATCCCCATGACCGGGATTTTTTTCGCCCTACCGATTGGCTTCAGACACGCTAAAGTCGTGTATATCCAGCTCGAAGGCCTCCGCCAGCTCACGATAGGTGTGATAGTCCCTTCCGTTGACAATGACGCGGTCCGAATTGTCGTCCGTCCGGCGGACTTCTGACTCACTGATCTCATTGATGGCGGCCAGCAGGGCATCGACATCCACCTCGACTTCGCGCTTGATGGTGTCGCTGTACTCTTTATCGGTCTTCATTACGGGGCTCCTCATTCAACCTTCAACGCGGTCCAACGGTAAGTATAGCCTGTGTATAAAAACGCCATTCACACCGGGCAGCGATGTGCGTTTTTGCGTTTTGTTCTACACTGGCTCAAAACCAGAGGAGGAATGTATGAAGGTCAACGATCGGGTCACCGTTAAAACGGACGGTGGGCCGCGCCGCCCGGGCGTGGTGCTGGCAATTGAAGAGTTTAGTGAAGGGACAATGTACCTGGTCTCACTGGAAGACTACCCGCTCGGCATCTGGTTTTTTAACGAACTGGGGCATCCGGATGGGATTTTTGTCGAGAAAGCCGACTAACACGGCGTCGGGTCGCGCTTCGCGAGCCCGACCGCCTGTACAAAAGCAAAAATCTCTGGCCAGGCCAGAGATCAAAGGTAGGGTGCACAGGGTCTTTTCTTAAGCGACTAACGCATGTTGACGAAAATCCCGTTCGTCACATTATCGGTCAGGCGTACCACGTGGTAGATCACTTGCTTATTATGCGTTTTAATTTTCCTTTTAATATTTCCTTTGTGTGACGAAACGGTTTTAGCTTTAATATTCATCTGGTCGGAGATCTGAATAGTTCCCTGACCCGCCATCCACATTCGCAGCATACTTGATTCAGTCCTGCTTAATGATAGGGTGGGTAAGTTAACCGCTCCTACATTTTTAACTTCTTTATTCAAATAATCACCCAGAATGTCATCCAGCGACTCGGGTTTAATCGATTTAGAACTGATCAATAAATTTTTACGGACCAACAAATACTCATCGAAATGGATATTTGCGATCGCCATAAAAACAATAAACAGGGTTTTTGGATGCTGATTAATGATTTGCTTAATGTGCTGACTGTTGGCTGGATCGTGAATGAAACAGTCCTCATTAATAAACACCACGCCTGGTTTGAGTTCGTCACAAGCGGCCGCGAGCTCTTCAACGGTGTGTGCATCGTTGATGTCTCTCTTTCTTACCCCTCTGCTTGCCAGGTACCCGGTTAACCCTAGCCGGGTGTAGCTGCATAAATCCATAATGATCGTTGACATGGCATACCCTCACTCAATGCGTAACGATAATTCACCATCTGCCTGAGAGCTCAAAACAGCCATACGGGATGGAAAAAAATAATAAACCTGTGAGCATGACAAAGACTTTCAGGCGGACTCACTATCCCGTAAAGTTACGTATAATTTGCCAGGAATCTTCTTAAAGTAAAGTAAATATTAAGTATTGTGAGGTGGTTAGAAACAATTAAACCGCGTCAGATATATCCTGGAAGATGTTTTTAAGGTTTTATTTTAGGAATATCCTCAGAAAGACAATAGCAACAGTGCGGGCTATTATTTACGAGGCAGCTCGCTGACAATATCCGCTAAGAGGTTGAATATCTCGCCGAATAAATGTTCACAGAACGGAGCGATAAGTGGCATCAGTAATGACATTAATAAAATTCCGACCGTCAGCGTCAGCGGAAAACCAATGACAAACACCGAAAGCTGCGGTGCCATTCTGTTCAGTAAACCTAACGCCAGGTTGACGGTCAGCAGCAGGGTGATGATCGGCAGCGCCAGCATCAGCCCGTTGAGGAAAATCAGCCCTGCAGCGCGGGTCAGCGCCAGAAACGCATTGCTGTTCACCGGATTTTCCCCAATCGGCAGCGTATGGAAGGTGTCCACCAGCATGGAGATGAGCCACAGATGACCGTTGAACGACAGAAACAGCAGCATGGCGAGCAGGTCGATAATGCGCGCCAGCACGGGCATGTTGAGATGGCTGCCGGGATCGACAAACGTGGCGAACGATAACCCCATCTGCAGGCCAATCAGCTCTCCCGCGGTACGCACGGCGGCAAACGCGAGCTGCATGGTAAAGCCGACGGCAACGCCAATCATCACCTGCTGCAGAGCCACCCACACTGCGTTCGCCGAGAAAATCGGGATCTCAACCGGGGGAAGGGACGGGGCGACGATAATTGAGATGATAATGCCCAGCCCCACTTTGACACGCTTGGGGATCGATTTCTCACTGAGGATCGGGGCAGTGGAGACCAGCGCCATAATGCGCAGCATCGGCCAGAAATAGACGCCGAGCCACTGAACCCACTGGTCGCTGGTGAAGTGCAGCATCGTCAGATCAGCCGATGATATACGGCAGGTTGGTAAACAGGTTGCGCATATAGTCCAGCAACAGGTTCAGCATCCACGGCCCGGCGACAATAATCGCCACGAACACGGCGATGATTTTCGGAATGAACGACAGCGTCATTTCGTTAATCTGCGTGGCGGCCTGAAGGATACTGATAATCAGACCCGTCACCAGCGCGACAAGCAGCAGCGGCGCGGCAACGGCAATGGCGATTTTCATCGCTTCCGTGCCCATCATCATGACCGATTCGGGTGTCATTGCCGTTCCTTAACTGTAGAAGCTCTGCGCCAGCGAACTGACCAGCAGCTGCCAGCCGTCGACCAGCACAAAGAGCATGATCTTAAAGGGCAGGGCGATGGTCGCGGGCGGCACCATCATCATCCCGAGCGCCATCAGCACGCTGGCGATCACCAGATCGATAATCAGGAACGGAATAAAGATGGTAAAGCCAATCTGGAACGCGGTTTTCAGCTCGCTGGTGACATAGGCGGGCAGAAGAATACGCATGGGTACCGCTTCCGGCCCCTGCAGCTCGCCGGTATTGGACAGACGGGCAAAGAGGGCGAGATCCGCTTCGCGCGTCTGGCGCAGCATAAATTCCCGCAGCGGCTGCGCGCCTTTATCCAGCGCCTCCTGCATGGAGATTTTATCTTCGCTGAACGGCTGATAAGCGTCGGTATAAATCTTATCGATCACCGGCGACATAATGAAAAAGGTTAAAAACAGCGCCAGCCCGAGCAGAACCTGGTTTGGCGGGGCGGACGGGGTGCCCAGGGCGTTTCGCAGCAGACCAAAGACGATGATGATGCGGGTGAAGCTGGTCATCATCAGCAGGATGGCCGGAATAAACGTCAGCGAGGTGATGAAAACCAGCGTCTGAACCGGAAGTGACCAGCTTTGGCCACCGCCCGCGAGCGGGGTAGATACCAGACCGGGCAGTTGCGCATAAACCGCGGGAGCAAACAGGCCAACGCCCGCAAGCGTCAGGGATAACAAACGGCGCATCAGGATCTCCCGGAACGCTTAAGCAAACTCTTCATGACGGACTGAAAATCCGCAGGGGCCTCTGCGCGCGCGTCCACCTCAACTGGGGCGGGCGGCAGTTTATGTAATACGTTGATGCTGGAGGCCGTGACGCCCAGGACCAGACGCGCATCTTCCACCTCGACGATGACCACGCGTTCACGTGGCCCCAGCGTGGTGCTGGCGCTGACTTTCAGACCGCGGGTGCCGGCGGTTTTACCCGCCAGACCAAAGCGCTTCGCCAGCCAGGCGGCGATAAGAATAAAGGCAATAATACCGAACAACGCCCCGCTCACCTGGAGCAGAGGTGAACCGGGGACGGCAGAAGGTTGCGATAGTGTTGCCTGGGTTTTCATGCTTAACGGCTCAGTCGACGCATACGTTCAGACGGGGTAATGATGTCGGTGATACGTACGCCGTATTTATCGGCAACCACCACTACCTCACCCTGGGCAATCAAATAACCGTTGATCAGAATATCCAGCGGCTCACCGGCCAGACCGTCAAGGGCGACCACGGAACCCTGCGTCAGGCGCAGCAGCTCTTTAATGGTCATCCGGGTGCGGCCCAGTTCAACGGTCAGCTTAACCGGGATGTCCATAATCAGGTCGATGTCCTGCAGCGTGCCGCTGACGTCACCGCCGCCAAGCTGCTGGAAGACGGCATCCGCCGCACTTTTGCTCGGGGTCGCTTTTTGCTCGTTTAACGCGTCAGCCCACAGATCGTCCAGTGCTCCGCTGTTTTCATCGGACGGATTGTTCATGTCACTCATTTGGGCTGTTCCTCATTCAGCGAATTCAAAATCGGGTTGATCAAGTGCTCAACGCGTAACGCATACTGACCGTTAATCGTGCCGTACTGGCTTGTCAGCACGGGGACACCATCCACATGGGCAATAATGCGGTCGGGTTTTTCTATCGGCAAAACATCACCGGGTTGTAATTTCAGGATCTGGGATAACCGCAGCGGGATATCGGCGAAGCTCGCCACCAGCTCAAGCTGTGAATGCTGGACCTGGCGGACCAGGTTTTCACGCCAGTTCTGGTCTTCGTTGCGGGAGTTCTCCAGCGGCGGGTTGACCAGCAGCTCGCGCAGCGGTTCGATCATGCTGAACGGCAGGCAGATGTTGAACTCACCTGTCAGGTTACCGATCTCCACGTGGAACGGGGTGTTCACGACGATATCGTTCGGGGAGGTGGTGATATTGGTAAATTTCACCTGCATCTCAGAACGGACGTACTCCACTTCCAGCGGGTTGATCGCTTTCCACGCGTCGCTGTAAGACTCCAGCGCCAGCTTCAGCATGCGGTTAATGACGCGCTGTTCGGTGTGGGTGAATTCGCGACCTTCTACTTTGGTCGGGAAACGCCCGTCGCCGCCGAACAGGTTATCCACCGCGATGAACACCAGGCTTGGGGAAAACACCACCAGACCGGTGCCGCGCAGCGGCTTCAGATGAATCAGGTTAAGGTTGGTTGGCACCGGCAGATTGCGGGCAAACTCATGATACGGCTGAATGCGGATCGCACCGACCGTGATATCCGGGCTACGACGCAGCAGGTTAAACAGCCCCATACGGAACTGACGTGCAAAACGTTCGTTAATGATCTCCAGCGCCTGCAGACGTTCACGTACCACGCGACGCTGGGTATTCGGGTCATAGGGGCGAATATCGCTATCGCCGCCAATACCCGGTTGCGGATCGTCACTCTTATCGCTGTCGCCGTTGAGCAGCGCATCGATTTCTGCCTGAGAAAGAATACTGTCGCCCATGTCGTTACCGCAGAATGAAAGCTGTATACAGAACGTCAGTGACTTCCTGCTTAGGTTGACCATTTACCAGCGGGGTCGCCAGCGTTTGTTTAATGGCATCGACCAGCTTTTGCTTGCCAACATCGGTGGCCAGCGCCGAAGCGTCCTGACGAGAGAACAGCAGCAGAAGGCGGCTGCGCACCTCCGGGAGATAATCATTCAGACGCGCGCGGGTGGCTTCATCCTTCAGGCGCAGCGTAATACCGACATACAGCACACGGTCCGCATCACCGAGATTCACGGTGAAGGTGTCCAGAGGGAAAAATACCGGCGCCGGCGGCGGTGCAGGTTCGGCCTTGGCCGCAGCGGTTGAAGGTTCCTGCTGCATACGCCAGTAACTATAGCCCGCGGTAGCGCAGGCGGCGAGCGTGATCAACACCAGCAGCGGGATCCAGATGGAACGCTTACTTTTTTTGGTGATAGCGGAGTCAGTCATCTGATACGAGCTTCCTGTTTCGGTACAGCTTAATAAGGTGATTATCCCGTGTCCTGCTGTCGTCAAAGCGTGGAAAAGACGGGGATAATCACGCTACCTCTGGCGTTTAGGCGAAGATGTCTACGGCACCGTTGCCGCGTGCGGCGGATTGCAGGGCCGCAGGGACAGGCAGAAGCTCATCGCTCTCTTCATTAAAACTGCCGGTGTTGCCGGAACGCGAAGCCTGATGCTGCTGGGAGGAGGACTGCTGCTGCCCGGCAAAGCTCTCGCTGCTGACGCTGCTTTGCGACAGCTGAATGCCGTTCTCCGCAAGCGAGGTCCGCAGAACCGGCAGGGCTGCCTCCAGTGCCGCACGGACATGGCTGTGGGCAGAAACCATCTGCAGCTGCGCCTGGTTATCATCCAGTTTAAGTGAAATCTGCACCTGCCCCAGATCTTCCGGGTGCAGACGCAGCTCCGCGGTCTGCTGGCCCTGCTTAGTGAACAGCGTGATGTGCTGGCTCAGGGATTGTTGCCATTCGTGGGTACCCAGCGGCTGACTTAACACCGGCGCGGTGGCAACGGTGGCGGCAGGCTGGCTGGTCGCATGGCTGGAGACGATCGGTGCCAGGGTGGCCGTCGGCGACGAGGAGGAGGATGAACTGGCGAGGTCCTGCTTCTCTGCGGTGGCGGTCACAACCGGTGCTGCCGGCGCGTTGGCAGGCAGCGCCGGATCGCTGTTTGTCATCTGCGTCTGGCTTTGATAAGGCGTCGTTATCTGCGCTTTTTCATGGCCGCCCTGCGCCGCGTTCAGCAACGGCTGGGTCGCACCGTTTTGGGCACGCGTCGCGGAGCCCAGCGCTGACGGTGCGGTAATATCGTTACGCTCTGTCGCCTGGACGGTGCGGGTCTGCTGGTGCGGCAGCATGGCCATTAGCGCGCTTAATCCGGCCAGCTCCTCTTCGCTCAGCTCGCTTTTGCCGTCATCTTTGCTGTTGACCGCATTGAGCGCTTTCAGGGCATCGCCCTTCGATACCGGCACCAGCCCGGAAACCAGCGTTTCAGGCGAGATGACAGGCGTAGCTTCCTCGCCATTCAGTGTCGGCTGACGCGCGAGCAGGTCAGCAATTTTAGCCTGCAGAGCGGTATCGCCTTTGGCGTCCTGAGCCACTTTAGAGAGCTTGCTGCCAGCAGCTTTCAGGTCCGCCAGGGTCAGCGGCGCATCGTTGCCCTTGCCCGTTGCCTCCGTCAGGGCGCCCGCCAGCAGAGAGAGAAAGTCTTGCGCACCCTCGGTGCCTTTTCCTGTCTGCGTGCCGCCTGCGAGCTCGCTGTCGCTCATCAGCAGTTGTTGCAGTGTGATCATTCCGGTTTCCTCATTGATGCGCGCTGGGCAAACTCATCCATTTTCTTCTGATCCAGACGGTTTTCCGCCAGGGTCGTTGCGGCGATCTGCCGGTCCTGTAAGGTCTGCCAGGCCTGCAGTCGCTGCTTCTTCTCACGCCAGAAATTCAGCGCAGTATCGACTTTTTGGGTCCACTGGTTCAGTTGCTGGCGATGCTGTTCTATCGCCTTCTCCAGCGTCTGGATAAACTGCTGATAGTTAATCCAGCGCTGGCTGCCAATGCCCTGTGTCATATCGGTATTGAGGTTGGTGCGATATTCATGCTGATAGTCGATTAACATCTTCAACTGTTCTTCAGCCTGCTGGCACCCGCGTCGCATTGCGCCAAGCTGCAATGCGGCATCATCAACTTCTTTTTCTGCCAGATCTTTCAGCGTTGATAACGCGCTGTTTTGCGCCATGACCTTCGCCCTCCACCTGTGTTACACCTGCGGGAAAATTAGCTCCAGTGCCTGAATGGAATCTTCCCAGTCGGCGCGTTCAAAAATGCCTTGTTGTAAAAATGCCTCCAGCTGCGGCCACAGGTTAATCGCTTTGTCGAGCATCGGGTCGCTGCCTTTGGCATACGCCCCCACGCTCACCAGATCGCGGTTACGCTGGAAGCTGGAGAGGAGTTGTTTGAAGTTACGCACGCGGGCGTAGTGCTGCTCGGTTATCAGCGCCGTCATTGCACGGCTGATAGAAGCCTCAATATCAATGGCCGGATAGTGCCCGGCTTCGGCCAGACGACGCGACAGCACAATATGACCGTCAAGGATCGCACGTGCGGAGTCGGCAATCGGATCCTGCTGGTCATCGCCTTCCGTCAGCACCGTGTAAAACGCGGTGATAGAGCCGCCGCCGCTGATGCCGTTCCCCGCACGCTCAACCAGGGCAGGGAGTTTGGCAAAGACCGAAGGCGGGTAGCCTTTGGTGGCCGGTGGCTCACCGATGGCCAGCGCGATTTCACGCTGCGCCATCGCGTAACGGGTCAGGGAGTCCATGATCAGCAGCACGTGTTTGCCGCGGTCGCGGAAATCTTCGGCGATACGGGTGGCGTACGCGGCACCCTGCATGCGCAGCAGCGGGGAAACATCCGCCGGTGCGGCGATAACCACCGAGCGGGCACGGCCTTCCGCACCCAGAATGTTTTCAATAAAGTCTTTTACTTCACGACCACGCTCGCCGATCAGCCCCACGACGATCACATCGGCCTGGGTGTAACGCGCCATCATGCCGAGCAGGACCGATTTACCTACGCCTGAGCCGGCGAACAGGCCCATACGTTGCCCACGACCAACGGTCAGCAGGGCGTTAATCGGGCGTACGCCGGTATCCAGCACATGCTCGATAGGGGTACGCTGCAGGGGGTTAAATGGTTGGGTGATCAACGCGCCGGTTTCGGTGGTGTCCGGGGAGGGCAGTCCGTCGAGCGGTTTGCCGCTGCCATCCAGCACGCGACCCAGCAGGGCCGGACCCAGCGGCAGCTGTTTTCCGCTCTGCAGTCCATCGCCGGTGATGTTTTTGGCATACACGCGCGCGCCGGGCAGGATGCCTTCCACCTCTTCAAGCGGCATCAGAAACAGACGCTGGCCGTTAAATCCGACCACTTCGCTTTCCACTTCCCGCGTTTCCTGGCCATCCTGACGCTCAATCACACAGGTCGCGCCCAGCGGCAGCTGCAGGCCGGTGGCTTCCAGCACCAGGCCGGTGGCGCGGGTCAGTCGGCCATAACGACGAACAGATGGCAGCTGCGCCATCTTCGTCTCAAAGTTGTCGAGGGTATTGAGCCAGCGGGTGAGGCGTGCGGTCATCAGACGACTCCCGGTGCCGCCAGGCGACACAGTTCCTGCCAGCGGGTGGCGACGCTGGCGTCCAGGTCACCCTCATCGGCAGAGACTTTACATCCGCCGTGATGTAGCGTCGGGTCACCGCGCAGACGCCAGCCGTGCAGGCTCAGCGTGGCGCCCAGACTCTCTTCCACGCGCTGCAGGTCGTCCGGATGGACGCGCAGCTGCGGCTTCCCGCTAAACAGCGGCTCCTGCTGCAGCAGGCCCTGAATTTGTTTAATCAGCGCCGTGTTATCTACCACCGGCGTCTGGCCGATCACCTGACGGGCGGCTTCTAGCGCCATCTGCATCAGGCGCGAGGCAATGACGCTGTCCAGCGCGTCCAGCGTATGCTGAAACTCGCTGACCAGCTGCTGCATACGAGCATGGAGCGGCGCCTGCTGCTGGCGCGCCTGATCGATGCCGTGCTCTAACCCTTTCGCCAGACCTTCCTGGTATCCCTGCTCGTGGCCTTTCTGCCGGCCTTCGTTCAGACCGGCATTATAGCCCTGCTCATGCGCCTGCATTTGCAGCTGAGCCAGCATCTGTGCCTGCTGTTCTTCTTCACTCAGCTCGGGCTGTTCGACGTCCGGGTCACTCTCCTCGGTCTGAATCACGGCTGGCGTGAACTCGGAGAGGGGAGGGGCCAGATCGTCCGGCGTCCAGCGCTTCCACGGCAGCTCATTAGACATAGGTGTCGTCTCCGCTGCCAATCACCATCTCGCCGGTTTCTGCCAGACGACGAACAATAAGCAGGATAGCTTTCTGTTCGTTTTCCACCTGAGACAGACGAACCGGGCCGCGGTTGGCAAGGTCGTCGCGCAGGATATCCGCCGCACGCTGGGACATGTTGCGCAGGAACTTCTCGCGCAGCGGCTGCTCGGCACCTTTGAGGGCGATAAGCAGCGACTCGGAATCCACTTCCTGGAGCAGGCGCTGGATGCTGCGGTCGTCCACTTCGACCAGGTTTTCGAACAGGAACATCTCGTCGATGATTTTCTGCGCCAGCTCGCCGTCGAATTCGCGAACCGCGGTAATAACCGCCTCTTCCTGCTGGGTTTTCATCAGGTTAATGATCTCTGCCGCCGTTCTCACGCCGCCCATTTTGCTGCGCTTGAGGTTCTGGCCGTCGAGCAGGTTGTTCAGCACTTCGGTCAGCTCCGCCAGCGCGGCCGGCTGGACACCGCCGAAGGTCGCGATACGCAGCATCACGTCGTGACGCAGACGCTCTTCGAACAGCGCCAGAATATCGGCTGCCTGGCCACGTTTGAGGTGGACAAGAATGGTCGCGATAATTTGCGGGTGCTCGTCGCGAATAAGGTCGGCGGCGCTCTGCGGCTCCATAAAGTTAAGCGTTTCGATACCGCTGGCGGTATCGCGCGTTTCCAGAATATCTTCCAGCAGGCTGGCGGCACGCTCTTCACCCAGGGCCTTGACCAGCACGGAGCGCAGGTAGTCGTTGGCGTTGACGTTGAGAGCGGCAAACTGTTCTGCTTCCTGCTCAAACTCCGACAGCACTTCGGTCAGCTGTTTGTTGGAGATCTGACGCACGTTGGCCATTGCCGCACTCAGAATTTGCACTTCCCGCTGGGAGAGGTGCTTAAACACCTCTGCCGCGCGATCTTCGCCAATGGTCATCAGCAGGATGACGCTTTTATCGGTGCCCGTAAGCGTATTACTCATGTTCGTTACCCATCCACTGGCGGATGACCAGCGCCACGACGCGCGGATCGTTATCTGACATTTCGCGAATGCGCTGGCTCATCACCTCAGCGCCCATGCGCTGGTTAGCACGGCGCTGCTGCATCTGCTCGTCTTTGCTGAGACGAACTTCAACCGCTTCTTCCACTTCCTGACGCGCGCTCATCTGTTCGCGAGCCGCTTTCTCGGCTTCTGCACGACGCTGAAGCTGAGGACGAACGCCCTTACGCCACAGCAGCCACGCGACAATCAGCACCAGCAGCCAGCGACCTGCGGACATCAGCTGGTCGATAAACGCCTGCTGTTGCCAGAACGGCAGTTCACCACCGGTCTCTTCAACCGAGTTGAACGGTGAGTTCACCACGTTGAGGCTGTCGCCACGCTTCTCGGAGTAACCCATCGCTTCACGGGTCAGGTCTTCGATCTGCTTCATCTGCTCGGCGGTCAGCGGCAGCGGTTTGCCATTCGGCAGCGTTTTGTAGTTCACCACCACGGCGACGGACAGGCGCTGGATATCACCGACGTTCAGTTTGGTATGGCGAATCGTGCGGTCCACTTCATAGTTCGTGGTTTCGTTACGGCTGCTGGTACGCGGACCGGCGTTACTGGTTGTAGAGGTTGTCTGCTGATTCTGCTGACCGTTCTGCTGATTGGCCGGCGGGGTAGAGATCGGCGCCGCGTTTGCCGGGGCAGGCTGGTTAGAGAGCGCACCCGGTACGCCGCCAGGATAAGCACCGCCAATCTGCTCGTTAGAGTTGATCTGGCGCGAACGCATGACCGCCTGAGAGGCATCGCCGTTCGGGCTGTACTGCTCTTCGGTCTGTTCTTTATTAGAGAAGTCGATCTGCGCGGTGACCTGCGCGTGCACGTTGCTGTTGCCTACCACCGGGCCGAGGATCGCTTCGATACGACGCTGGAGACGGCTTTCCACATCGGCGGCATATTTCAGCTGCGCATCATTCAGATCGCGACCGGCGGTATTGGATTGCGTCAGCAGATGGCCACTCTGGTCGACCAGCGTCACGTTACCCGGCGGCAGACCGGCGACGGCGCTGGAGACGAGATGCGTCACCGCGCTGATTTGCCCTTCGTCCAGCGCGCGGCCAGGTTCAAGGTTCACGGTCACGGAAGCGGAAGGCGATTTCTGCTCACGGACAAATAAGGAGGGTTTAGGCATCGCCAGGTGCACACGGGCACTCTTCACCGGGCCTAAGGTTTCAATGGTGCGGGCCAGTTCACCTTCCAGCGCACGCTGGTAGTTCACTTGCTCGCTGAACTGGCTGATACCGAATTTTTCCTGATCCAGCAGCTCAAAGCCCACCGCGCCGCCTTTCGGCAGCCCCTGCTGAGCCAGACGCAGACGAAGTTCGTGTACCTTATCCGCAGGCACTTCCAGCGCGCCCCCGTTATCGGCGAAGCGATAAGGGATGTTCATCTGGGTCAACTGGGTGACGATGGCGCCGCCATCCTGATCGGAAAGGTTACTGTAGAGCGTCCGGTAGTCAGGGCTTTTCGCCCACAGGACCATCGCTACAAGGATCGCAATTGCGGCAGCGCCTGCCACGATCAACGGGATTTTAGGATTCGCGCGAAGGCGGTTCATCCACTCGAGTGATTTATTTTGCGGCGCTGTCGATGCTGTAGCACTCATTGCGCACCTCTTAAATCCTGGTGGTTTACGTTATTCGTGTAGAGAAACAAAACTGACTCCCGGGTCGGCAAACACGACAAAAGTTCCATATTGATGGCACAGCCATTATTTGATGATTCGTGATTTTCTATGCGTCAAATAACCTGGTTTTTTAACGCTATTTACCGCCATTATCTTATTGACAAGCTGTTAGTCTTGACCGCGTAAAAAACCATCCAGGGGAGAGTCATGGCTATTCAGGGTATTGAAGGGGTTATCAGTCAGCTGCAGGCAACCGCGATGACGGCCCGTAATCAGAATGTGGCAGAACAGCAGCCGAGTATTAGCTTTGCCGGGCAACTGCACGCCGCGCTTGACCGTATCAGCGATACCCAGACCGCCGCGCGCACCCAGGCCGAGAAGTTCACCCTCGGCGAGCCGGGCGTGGCGCTAAACGATGTGATGACCGATTTGCAAAAAGCCTCGGTCTCCCTGCAGATGGGGATCCAGGTGCGTAACAAGCTGGTTTCCGCCTATCAAGAGGTGATGGGGATGCAGGTCTAAGACCTGGCGATCTTCGCTGGCAGCGTTAGCGCTTTAATGCCACAATATTTTTTTCTTCGAATGCAGGAAAGATGATGAAAAAAATAGCAATTGCTGGCGCGCTGCTGGCACTGACCGGATGCGTTCAGGTAGATAACTATCAGGACGTGATTAAGCATCCGGTCCCGGCACATCTGGCGGGATACTGGCAGTCAAAAGGGCCGCAGAGCAAAATGGTCAGCCCGGAGGCGATTGCCACGTTAGTGGTGACGGAGGAGGGCGATACGCTGGACTGCCGTCAATGGCAGCGCGTGATTGCCGTGCCGGGTAAAATCATGCTGCGTTCAGACAGCTATTACAACGTGACCCGCAAGCTGGATATCTATCCGCTGGAGCGCGATGGCTCGGTGCTGGAGTACGACGGCATGGAGCTGCAGAAGGTCGACCGCCCAACGGTGGAGTGTGCCGATTACCTGAGCAAAAATCCGCTGGAGAGTAAGCTGCCGTAGCCGTTTGTTGCCGGGTGGCGCTGACGCTTACCCGGCCTACAAAAGTGCCTTCCCGTAGGCCGGGTAAGGCGAAGCCGCCACCCGGCATTGTTTCTACAACGCATCCTCAATCACCCACACGCTGACGCTTCCCCCTTTACAGGTAAACGTCCCTTCGCCATCCGCTGCGGTGGTGATGATTTCTTCGCGATTGCCGAGAAAATCACGCCAGGTTTTATTGCCGTAGTTTTCCCCAAGACAAATCACCTTCTCGCCGTCGTCGCCGTTCGACATCACCACCACGCAGCCAGGATCGTCATCGGTGCCGCTGCGGCTGAAGGCGATACAGTTAGGATGGTCAAAAAACAGCGTCTGCACGCCGTGGGCAAAACGCTGGCGAGCGAGGATCAGCTCGTGAAGCTGCTCAATTACTGGCATATCAATATGGTACGTTTCACCGTCTCCCCCGGTATCGTCATAGCTGGCGCCGAAGAGATCGGGATAGAAGACGCTCGGTACACCGTTTTCCCGCAGCAGGATCAACGCGTAGGCCAGCGGTTTAAACCAGGCCTCGACCGGTGCTTCCAGCGCCTGCAACGGCTGGGTGTCATGGTTGGCAACCAGCGTCACCGCATGGAACGGATCGGCTTCCACCAGCGTGCCGGTGAAAATCTGGCGCATGTCGTAATCCCGCCCCTGACGTGACGCTTCGTGGAATTTCATCTGCAGGGGGGCATCAAAGAGCATGGTTTTGCCCTCGACCTGATCGATATAGGCCTGAAGCTTATCCACCTCGTGGGACCAGTATTCCGCCACGATAAATAACGGCTGGGCGGCGACTTCCTGAACGTGTTCAATCCACTCTTTGTAGAACCAGGCGGGGATGTGTTTCACGGCATCCAGACGAAAACCGTCGCAGCCGGTCTGTTCCATCACCCAGCGGGCCCAGTATTTGATCTCCTCGGTCACGGCGTGATTGCGAAAATCGATATTCTCGCCCATCAGATAATCGAAGTTACCCATCTCATCATCAACCTGATCGTTCCAGCCGTCGCCGGTGTAGTCGTTGACGATTTTAAAGATGCCATCTTCATCGGGGTTTTCTATATGGTCGACGCCGCTGAAGCATTTGTAATCCCAGATGAACTGCGAATATTGCCCAGCGCGGGCAGGGAAGGTGTAGCGGGTCCAGGCTTCGCACTCGATAATCTCGTCATCAATCTGCGTGCGGTCCTGCTCGTTCACGCGTTGAACGCGAACAGGCTCTTTCTCGTCGGCCCCCATTTTGTGATTCACCACCACATCCAGCAGGACGGCAATGTTGTTGCTATTGAGGGCGTCGATGGCCTCCAGCAGCTGAGCTTTGTCGCCGTATTTGGTGGCAACGCTGCCTTTCTGGTCAAACTCGCCAAGATCGAACAGGTCATACGAATCATAACCCACTGAATAACCCCCGGACGCGCCTTTATAAGCGGGGGGCAGCCAGATCATGTTGATGCCGATTTCGTTAAGGTTGGGGGCTAATGCCGTGACTTCTCGCCACAATTCACCGCCTGCGGGGTAATACCAGTGAAAGCATTGTAACAGGGTGGGGTTTTTCATCATCCTTGCTCCAGAAGCCGGTTAGCTGACTTCTGGAGTATGGATGAAGAAATCATAATTGTGTGTCGCGGGTCAAACTTTCTGGATAAAGAATATTCCCTGACAGCTTTCCATAGGTAGACGTGATGGATTGCTGTTTACCGGTTTGATCAATCAGGCTGCGCAGCTCGTCCATGCGGACTTTCAGCAACGCCTTTAGCGCATTCTCATTTTCGAGGATCATTTCCAGCAGCGCACGCGCTTGCTCAACCTGAGCCGGAGGGCATGACATGATGGGCGTTTGAGAAATCCTTTCCACCAGTTGTACGTAATGCATTTCCTGCTCGATAAGCGCATCCCATTGACCAGAATGTGCAAGATTTAGCATAGCAATGCTCTGAGCATGTAACGCCTGCCAGTGGCTAAGCGCTGCGCTGGGAGTATTCATCAAAATTATCCTGAAATAGAGGACGCATTGGGGCCGATTTGCTTCCATGCATCCGCAATGTTGTTTAATAAACCCTCGACTTCAACAATTGCGTCAACGTCGTTACTGACATTCGCCAGCAACAAACGTCGAACCATATATTCGTACAAGGAGGCAAGATTACCCGACAACTCGCTCTCAACCTCCATGTTCAGTCCTGCTTTTAAACCGTTGTCGATGATGTTGATGGCTTTGGATAACGCTTCGCCTTTTTCACGAATTTGTCCGGCTTCCAGGAACAAACGCGCGCGGACAAGGGCGCTATGCGCCCCGTCGAACAACATGACAATCAGCTGGTGTGGACTGGCATTCATAACTGCGCTTTCGACTCCTATCTGCTGATAGGATTGAACACCAGAGGTGTTATACATATCCACTCCTCAATGCGACGACTATTTCTGTGAGAACTGTTGGGTCAGGTAGTTAGCCGTACTGGTCATTTTGGTGACTAATACGTCCAGGCTGGTGAACTGCGTTTTGTAACGCGCCATGGTCGCTTCAATTTGGGCATCCATGGCATCGTAACGTTCACCCAGCGTTTTCAGCGTTTTGTTGATCCCGTCTTTCGCGTTCTGGATCACCCCGGCGTTGCCGGCACTGGTGCTGAGCATAGTATCCAGTGTTTTACTCATCTGGGTGGCCATACCGGTTGTTTTTCCATCGCCCACAAAGTACTGCTGTACGGCGTTCGGGTTGTCGGTCAGCGCTTTTTTCAGCTTATCAGTATCCACTTTCAGGTTACCGATCGTACCGTCCGAGCCTTTCACCGGATCCTGGGTAATCCCCAGTTGGGCCATAATCTGAACCGAGCCGGCCTGGACTTCGGTCAGCAGACCGCGCAGCTGAGACTGGATCCCACGCACGTTAGCATCCCCGACCAGCGCGCCGTTGCTGGTAGACTGGCTGCCCGAACCGGCATCAACCGGAACGTACTTCGTCAGGCTGTTAATCGTGGACTGCAGCGAGTTGTACGCCGTAACCCAGTCGGTGATCGCTTTCTGGTTGGCATCCGTTGCGCGTGTAATCTCAAGGGTTTCATCCGCTTTGCTCTCGGCCTTCACCGAGAAGGTGATCCCAGGCAGCGCATCGGTAATGGTATTCGACTGACGCTCGATCGAAATGTCGTTCACCACCACAATGGCGTTCTGTGCGGCGGTGTTCACCGTCAGGGCACCCGTTTTGGTGGTTGAATCGTAGCCAATTGCGCTTTGCAGCTTGTCATCGCCGGTCACGGTGATGGTCATCGCCCCATCCGTACCGGTGGTTTTTGATGACAGCATCAGGCGGTAATCACCGTCTTTCGCTTTAATCACGCTGGCGGTGACGTTGCCGTTCGCCTTATTAATCGCACTCGCGATCCCTGCCAGGGACGTATCGCCATCCGCCAGGGTCACCTCTAAAGGTGTCTTGGTACCCGGCTGGGTGATGGTGATTTTACGCGTCGTCCCTGTCGTATCGCCCAGCAGATCCGCATTGTTGGCATAGGAGCCCGTCGTGAGCGCCTGTGCTTTTGCCACCTGGTTGACGTTGACAACATAGGAACCTACGGACGCGTCCGCCGTGGTTGTGGCAGTAAAGGCCGTGTTAGTGCTGGAAACGGACGTTGAGTTCCAGGTGGTTGCTTTACCCAGCGCAGCCGTCGCACTCTGCAGCGAAGTCATGGCGCTCTGCAGTTTGCCGTAAGCGCTTAACTGTGCGTTATACGTTGATTGCTGGGAAGTAATCGTCGTCAGCTTGGTTTTCTCTGCTGCTTCCAACTGATTATATAAATCCCCGAGTCCTGCAGAACCTATCCCGAGGTTGCTGATAGTAGCCATGCATATTTTCCTTAAAATACGAAAGTAGTTCAGGACTCTTATCGGCCTCTTACCGCAAAAGTTTACGATGGTGAGAAAAAAATAATCCACAGAATAGACACGTCCTGACGGGGTTAATGAAAGGATTGCACTTTAGGCACGCGATACGCGTATTAAAAACGGGGATAAGCAAGCGTCCTGTTGAGCATCTTTTTATGCATTTAAAAAGCGTAAATAATATTCCCCTGGCGGGCCTTAATGGCTTTTTAAAAATAAAATCATTATAAAACAGTGTGTTATAATTTTTTCAAAATTGGTTCTAAAGTCTTTTGGGGACCCGTCGATAACCTTGTTGACGGTGAGAGACGCTGTGAGTGTTAGGCACCGGACCTAAAACCCAATTTTTGAAGGAAAGAAAATTATGGCAGTTATCAATACTAACCTGTTGTCCCTGACTACTCAGAACAACCTGAACAAATCTCAGTCTTCTCTGGGCACTGCTATTGAGCGTCTGTCTTCAGGTCTGCGTATCAACAGCGCGAAAGACGATGCCGCTGGCCAGGCGATTGCCAACCGCATGACCTCTCAGATCAAAGGCATGAACCAGGCAGCACGTAACGCCAACGACGGTATCTCCATGGCGCAGACTGCTGAAGGCTCCCTGAACGAAATCAACAGCAACTTACAGCGCATTCGTGAACTGACTGTTCAGGCAAAAAACGGCACCAATAGCGGAACTGACCTGTCCTCTCTGCAGGATGAAGTCAAAGCGCGTCTGGATGAAATTGACCGTGTTGCGGGCAAAACTGACTTCAACGGTATCAAACTGCTGGATGGTTCTGCTGGTACAGTTAAAATTCAGGTTGGCGTGAACGACGGCGACACCATCGATCTGGACCTGAGCACTGTTGCTGACTCTACTAATCTGGGCGTAGTCGGTATCGACCTGACAGCGAAGAATGCTAACGATCTGGACACCATCGACAAAGCTATCGCTAAAGTTGATAAAGCACGTTCCGGTCTGGGTGCTGTGCAGAACCGCTTCACTTCTGCCATCAACAACCTGAACAACACCTCTAACAACCTGTCTGCTGCTCAGTCCCGTATCCAGGACGCTGACTACGCAACTGAAGTTTCCAACATGTCCCGCGCGCAGATCCTGCAGCAGGCTGGTACTTCTGTTCTGTCTCAGGCAAACCAGGTTCCACAGACTGTTCTGTCTCTGCTGCGTTAATTTTACGCACGAAACCCCGCTTCGGCGGGGTTTTTTTATCTCTGCTATTTGAGAATCCGCCTGTGAAACAAATCAGTGTCACTCAACCAAAGCTGGTCGCAGATTTTTCATGTGTCGGTGGGGAATGCCGTGAACATTGTTGTCAGGGCTGGACCATCGCATTTGATAAACCCTCCGTTAACCGCTATCTGAACAGTAAAAATGCCGCGATTCGTCAGACGGCGAAAACGGCGATAAATGTCACCAAAAAACACTATGGCCACTGGGGCGAAGTGATTTTCCATACGGAAAGCAAAAATTGTCCGTTTATGGATACCGAAAAGCTCTGTTCTATTCACAGCGCGATGGGTGCCCAGGCCTTAAGCCCGACCTGTTCGTCATTTCCACGAACAAACCGGGTCTATAAAAATGAAATCGAAAAATCGCTCAATCTCTCGTGTCCGGAAGTGACCCGACTGCTGTTGAATGACCGGGACGCCATGTCGATGATGGAATCTATCAGCGTCCAGCAGGACGTCAATAATGCGCCGATGATTGATCTCCAGGCAAAAGTCATCAATCTCTTCTGTCAGAATATATTCAGCGTTGAAACGGTTTCCGTTGAAGAGCAGGTATACGCCGTAGTGAAATTCCTGATGGTGGCCGAAAAGCTCGACAATCTATCGGAGAATATCGGCACGCTCGAAACGGTTTATTTTTCACTGGTGAACGAACTGGTGAGCGGTAAAATCAAAACGGAGTTAAGCGGTTTTAATCAGAACTACAGTCTGAAATTCGCCTTAATCTCGCTGATTCAAAGTTACTTTACGAAGAGAGCAGGCACCCGCGGCGGCGCGGTATTGAACCGTTATTTTACCCAGCTGTATCAACAATTTGAGTCTGTCGGTGATAGCGTACCGGCAGAGCAGGTGATGGAAAACATCGAGTCCGTCTGGCGCGATGCGGCGGGCAGCTACCTGGCCACCCATGACTATGTATTTAAGAACTTTTTTAAATATAAACTCTGGGAGCAGGGCTTCCCGCAAAACAATGGCCGCAGCATGTTGAATAACCTTTATTTAATCGTGGCGGAGTTCTATTTCCTGAAATCGTTACTGGCCGGGCAGGCCATCGTGGCGGGGAAAATTGAACAAGATAATATTATTGATGTTATTTACAGTTTTCACTCCCTGAGCCAGCATAATCAGGAAGCGGGAAAGCTCTTTCATCAACATATAGATAGCGTCAAACTGGGCGACGATCTTTCATTGTTACAACTGTTAATTTAGTGAAAAAAGTTGCCCCTGTTGTGGGCAACCTCAGAATAACCTCACTTTATCCCCCTTTTTCATCCAATTGAACGCCCTGCAGAATCGGATAATCATGCCGATAACTCAACTAACGCAGGGCTGTTTATCGTGAATTCACTCTATACCGCTGAAGGTGTAATGGATAAACACTCGCTGTGGCAGCGTTATGTCCCGTTGGTGCGTCACGAAGCATTGCGCCTCCAGGTGCGCTTGCCGGCGAGCGTGGAACTCGACGATCTGCTACAGGCGGGCGGTATCGGGTTATTGAATGCAGTTGACCGATACGACGCTCTGCAAGGAACGGCATTTACGACTTACGCAGTTCAGCGTATTCGTGGTGCGATGCTGGACGAGCTGCGCAGCCGTGACTGGGTACCGCGCAGTGTTCGCCGTAACGCACGCGAAGTGGCGCATGCGATGGGGCAGCTGGAACAGGAACTGGGACGCAACGCAACGGAAACCGAAGTGGCGGAACGTCTTGGCATTGCTGTTGAAGAGTATCGTCAGATGTTGCTCGATACCAATAATAGCCAACTCTTCTCCTATGACGAGTGGCGCGAAGAGCATGGCGATAGCATCGAGCTGGTGACGGATGAGCATCAGCAAGAGAACCCGTTACACCATTTAATGGAAGGGAATTTACGCCAGCGCGTGATGGAAGCGATTGACGCTCTGCCGGAACGCGAACAGCTGGTGTTGACCCTTTATTACCAGGAAGAGCTTAACCTCAAAGAGATTGGCGCTGTTCTGGAGGTGGGAGAGTCGCGGGTGAGCCAGCTGCACAGCCAGGCCATCAAACGCTTACGAACCAAACTGGGTAAGTTATAGGTGATTGATTCACCTGAAAAATGCCGCACAACGTATTGACAACCAGGAGTTATCATGACGGTGCAGCAATCTAAAAGACGGCCTTTAAGCCGCTACCTGAAAGACTTTAAACACAGCCAGACGCATTGCGCCCACTGTAACAAGTTACTCGATCGTATCACGCTGGTTCGCCGTGGCGAAATCGTCAATAAGATCGCGATTTCGCGCCTCGACACGTTGATGGACGAAGCAGCATGGCTCGAAGAGCAAAAAGAGTGGGTGGCGCTTTGCCGTTTCTGTGGCGATCTCCACTGCAAAGAGCAAAGCGACTTCTTCGACATTATCGGCTTCAAACAATTCCTGTTTGAACAAACGGAGATGAGCCACGGCACCGTTCGCGAATATGTGGTTCGCCTGCGCCGCCTCGGCCAGCATCTGACCGTAAACAACATTTCCCGCGATCTGCTCAAGACCGGCTATCTGGATGAGAATCTGGAGCCGTGGCTGCCGGCGACCAGCACCAACAACTACCGAATTGCGCTGCGCAAGTACGCGCAATATAAGGTGCAAATGCCGGGAGCGGTGAAGCAGAAAGCCCACGCCGGAACAACTTCTGATATATATTAAAAAAGAATAAGATGTAGCGCAGTCGCCTTTGACGTTGCAGGCGATTTCTCTACACTACGTAAAAATTCCACTATATCGGGGTATTTATGAAATTTGCACTTCTGGGTCGTCAGGCGCTGATGGGTGTTATGGCCGTTGCGCTGGTTGCAGGCATGAGCGTGAAAACGTTCGCCGCAGAAAACCTGCTGAATAAGGTGAAAGAGCGCGGTACGCTGCTGGTTGGGCTGGAAGGGACGTATCCTCCTTTCAGCTTCCAGGGAGATGACGGTAAGCTGACCGGTTTCGAAGTGGAGTTTGCTGAAGAGCTGGCGAAGCACCTCGGCGTGAAAGCGTCCCTGAAACCGACCAAATGGGACGGCATGCTGGCGTCGCTGGATTCGAAACGTATTGACGTGGTTATTAACCAGGTCACCATTTCTGACGAGCGTAAGAAGAAGTATGACTTCTCCACCCCGTATACCGTGTCCGGTATTCAGGCGCTGGTGAAAAAAGGCAACGAAGGTGGGATTAAAACGGCCGCGGACCTGAAAGGGAAGAAAGTCGGTGTCGGTCTGGGAACCAACTACGAAGAGTGGCTGCGCCAGAACGTGCAGGGCGTGGATATTCGTACCTATGATGATGACCCAACCAAATACCAGGATCTGCGCGTAGGCCGTATTGACGCCATTCTGGTTGACCGCCTGGCCGCACTGGATCTGGTGAAGAAAACCAACAACACGCTGGCGGTGGCCGGTGATGCGTTCTCTCGTCAGGAATCCGGCATCGCGGTACGTAAAGGCAACGAAGACCTGGTTAAGGCGATCGACTCCGCAATTGCTGACATGCAAAAAGACGGCAGCCTGAAGGCGCTCTCCGAGAAGTGGTTCGGCGCAGACGTCACCAAATAAGTCTTTGACGTAAAAAAAAGGCGCTTTTAAAAGCGCCTTTTTTATTTCTTACGCGTCTGCGTGCATAATGAAAAATATCACATTTTGTCTGAGTTACCGGAGAACCCATGCCACTACAGAATTTAACGCGCTTTCCTCGTCTGGAGTTTATCGGCGCGCCAACGCCGCTGGAGTACCTGCCGCGATTTTCTGATTATTTAGGGCGCGATATTTTTATTAAGCGTGACGACGTGACGCCGATGGCGATGGGGGGCAACAAGCTGCGCAAGCTGGAGTTTCTGGCGGCGGACGCCCTGCGCGAAGGGGCGGATACGCTGGTCACTGCCGGGGCGATTCAGTCTAACCACGTTCGTCAGACGGCGGCCGTGGCGGCAAAACTTGGGTTGCATTGCGTGGCATTGCTGGAAAACCCGATTGGCACGCGGGCAGAAAACTATCTGACCAACGGTAACCGCCTGCTGCTGGATCTGTTTAACGTGCAGGTTGAGATGGTTGATGCGTTGACCGACCCCAGCGCGCAGCTCGATGAACTGGCGACGCGTCTCGAAGCTCAGGGCTTCCGTCCCTACGTCATCCCCGTTGGCGGTTCGAATGCGCTGGGTGCGCTGGGGTATGTGGAAAGCGCGCTGGAAATTGCGCAGCAGTGCGAGGGGGCGGTTAGCCTCTCCTCGGTGGTGGTCGCGTCCGGCAGTGCGGGCACGCATGCCGGGCTGGCGGTAGGGCTGGAGCAACTGCTGCCGGAGGTGGAGTTGATTGGCGTCACGGTGTCCCGCAGCGTCGCGGATCAGAAGCCCAAAGTGGTGGCTCTGCAACAGGCGCTGGCTGAGCAACTGGATCTGCAGGCAAAGGCCGAGATCCTGCTCTGGGATGACTACTTTGCCCCGGGTTATGGCACGCCTAACGAAGAGGGAATGGAAGCGGTTAAGCTGCTGGCGCGCCTCGAAGGCATACTGCTTGATCCTGTCTACACGGGCAAAGCGATGGCCGGACTGATTGATGGCATTGCGCAGAAACGCTTTAAGGATGAAGGGCCGATTTTATTTGTTCATACCGGCGGGGCGCCTGCGCTGTTTGCCTACCATCCTCATGTCTAAAAATCAGGTCGAAAAATAATAATGCAAGAAAGTATTCAACTGGTTATTGATTCGCTGCCTTATCTGCTGAAAGGCGCGGTATTTACATTACAGCTCAGTATTGGCGGGATGTTCTTCGGGCTGGTGCTGGGCTTTGTGCTGGCCTTAATGCGCATGTCGCCCCTCCTGCCGGTACGCTGGCTGGCGCGCTTTTATATCTCCGTATTTCGCGGTACGCCGCTCATCGCCCAGCTCTTCATGATCTACTACGGCTTACCGCAGTTTGGTATCGAGCTGGATCCGATCCCGGCGGCAATGATTGGGCTGTCGCTCAATACCGCGGCGTACACCTCCGAAACCCTGCGTGCGGCTATCTCCTCCATTGATAAAGGGCAGTGGGAGGCCGCGGCCAGTATCGGTATGACCCCGTGGCAGACCCTGCGCCGCGCGATCCTGCCGCAGGCGGCCCGGGTGGCGCTTCCGCCGCTCAGCAACAGCTTCATTAGCCTGGTGAAAGATACCTCACTCGCGGCAACCATTCAGGTGCCGGAGCTGTTCCGTCAGGCGCAGCTGATTACCTCCCGCACGCTTGAAGTTTTCACCATGTATCTGGCCGCCTCGCTGATTTACTGGGTGATGGCGACGGTGCTGTCTGCGCTGCAAAACTACTTCGAAAACCAGCTTAACCGCCAGGAGCGTGATCCAAAATGAGTGCTATCGATGTCAAAAACCTGGTGAAAAAATTCCACGGTCAAACGGTACTTCACGGGATCGACCTGGAAGTCGAGCAGGGCGAAGTGGTGGCGATTATCGGACCGAGCGGGTCAGGAAAGACCACGCTCCTGCGCAGCATTAACCTGCTGGAACAGCCGGAAGGCGGCACTATCCGGGTCGGGGAGATAACGATTGATACCGGCAAATCCATCAGCCAGCAGAAAGGACTGATTCGTCGCCTGCGCCAGCATGTCGGCTTCGTTTTTCAGAACTTCAACCTTTTCCCACACCGGACGGTGCTGGAGAACATTATTGAAGGGCCGGTCATCGTAAAAGGTGAACCGAAAGAGGAAGCGACGGCGCGCGCGCGCGAACTGCTCGCCAAAGTCGGCCTGGCGGGTAAAGAGACCAGCTATCCGCGACGCCTCTCGGGGGGACAACAGCAGCGTGTGGCGATAGCGCGCGCGCTGGCTATGCGCCCGGATGTGATCCTGTTTGATGAACCCACCTCGGCGCTCGACCCGGAACTGGTGGGCGAGGTGCTGAACACCATTCGCCAGCTGGCGCAGGAAAAACGGACGATGGTGATCGTGACCCATGAAATGAGCTTTGCACGCGACGTCGCTGACCGCGCTATCTTCATGGACCAGGGACGCATTGTGGAGCAGGGACCGGCGAAACGCCTGTTTGCCGATCCGCAGCAGCCGCGAACCCGTCAGTTCCTTGAAAAATTCCTTATGCAGTAGCATTTTCGCACTAATTTGCTCCAGAAATTTACTCTGGGGCAAATTATTCTCCTCCTTCGCCTGGTTCGATGTTTTTTTATTCCATCCTGCCTGGATAAACCTTATCAATAGTAAAGTTAATTGTGCTATTGCCGATATTTTGTAGTTAGAAATAAGTTTTATGTGTTAGGTTATATTCACCATAATAATGATTATCTTTTCAGAGGCTTCATTTAGTAAGTATGAAGGATTCAGACTTTTTCACCTGGCGACGGGATTGCTTCCTCCGGTTTCAGGAATTGACCTGTGCCGACGAGGTATATCAGGAACTTCAGCGACAAACGCAGGCGCTGGAATTCGATTATTACGCGCTCTGCGTGCGTCATCCCGTGCCATTTACGCGACCGAAGATCTCGTTGCAAACCACTTATCCAAAACAGTGGATGGCGCAATATCATTCCGCGAACTATTTCGCGATTGATCCGGTTTTAAAGGCGGAGAATTTCATTCAGGGTCATCTCCCCTGGACAGACGCATTATTCGCTGATGCGCAGGAATTATGGCATAGCGCACAGGACCACGGTTTACGCACGGGAATAACGCAGTGTCTGATGCTGCCTAATCACGCGCTCGGTTTCCTGTCAGTTTCCCGTACTAGTGTGCAGGATGTGCCGTTCAGGCAGGAAGAAATAGAACTGCGGCTGCAGATGCTGGTGCAAATGGCCTTAACCTCTCTGATGCGTTTTGCAGATGGGATGGTGATGCCACCCGAAATGAAATTCAGTAAACGTGAGCGGGAAATTCTGAAATGGACCGCGGAAGGGAAGACGTCAGCAGAAATAGCGATCATTCTCTCTATCTCGGAGAATACCGTTAACTTCCATCAGAAAAATATGCAGAAGAAATTCAACGCGCCGAACAAGACGCAAATCGCGTGCTACGCGGCGGCAACAGGACTGATCTGATTAGACAATACGTTCTGCGTGACAGACGAACGAACGGCTGAATGCACTGCACTCAGCCGTTTTTTGTTACTGGCGGTAGGCTTGTTTGATTTGCTTAACGGTGTTCGCAAATACCGCTGATTCAGCCTGGTCTTCCATCTCCGCGATTTGTTTTTCCATTTTAATGATCACACGGCCAGCGTCAGCCTGGCCCATCGCCTGCAGCATCAATGTCAGCAGTGCTTTCAGGCAGTTTACTTCCTGTGCCAGTTCCTGGTTATTCTCCGCAGTGGCAAATTCAGGTGTGCTCATTTATTTTCCTCATTATTAAACGGCGCTAAAGCGCGACGACGAAAGTCAAGGCGGCGGAGTATACCACAAGCTGAAGCAAAAAATGCAGCGGTTGTTTTTCGTACTTTTACGCGGGTGTTTAATTGCGTAAACAGAACGTACCGGTAAACTGAGCCGCTGTTAATGGCGATTAATTGTATATGCCCGGTTCGTTTGTCGTTAATTATTGTTACAAAAATTTGAGAACTGTTTTTTGGCGGCTAAAGGGTGCAGATTTTTCGTAACTTTTTGAATACAGATGCTTAAAAAAAGGCGCAAAAGCCCTGAATGCACGGACTCGCTTTCCAGGGACTGTACAGGCTAATTTCCAAAAACGAGAGCAGAATCCAATAGCTGGTTTTTTAACGTTTTAATCTTGTGAGGAAAACCGTTAATATAAACCAAATTATCACTCAGTAGCGTTATCCCTATTCTGGAGACATTTCCTTTGATCAACGTCCTTCTTGTTGATGACCACGAACTGGTGCGCGCAGGGATACGACGCATTCTTGAAGATATTAAAGGTATTAAAGTTGCCGGCGAGGCGTGCTGCGGCGAAGACGCGGTAAAATGGTGCCGCACAAATTCCGCCGATGTGGTGTTAATGGATATGAACATGCCCGGTATCGGTGGTCTTGAAGCCACACGCAAAATCGCGCGTACCTTTGTTGATACGAAAGTCATCATGCTGACCGTGCATACGGAAAATCCACTGCCTGCGAAAGTAATGCAGGCGGGTGCCGCAGGTTACCTGAGTAAAGGGGCTGCGCCGCAGGAGGTGGTGAATGCTATCCGTTCCGTGTTCGCCGGACAGCGCTACATTGCGTCCGACATCGCTCAGCAGATGGCTCTGAGTCAGATCGAACCTGAGAAAACCGAATCCCCGTTTGCCAGTTTGTCTGAGCGTGAATTGCAGATTATGCTGATGATCACCAAAGGTCAGAAGGTGAATGAGATTTCGGAACAGCTGAATCTCAGCCCGAAAACGGTGAACAGCTATCGTTATCGCATGTTCAGTAAACTGAACATTCATGGTGATGTTGAACTGACGCATCTGGCCATCCGACATGGTTTGTGTAATGCAGAGACGTTGTTAAGTCAGTGAGTGATGTGTTCGATTCAAAAGCATTTCTGAAAACCGTTACCAGCCAGCCTGGCGTCTATCGCATGTATGACGCTGGCGGTACGGTTATCTACGTGGGGAAGGCGAAAGATCTCAAAAAACGCCTCTCCAGCTATTTTCGCAGCAACCTTGCCTCCCGTAAGACCGAAGCGCTGGTCTCACTTATTCATAATATTGATGTTACCGTCACGCACACTGAGACCGAAGCGCTGCTGCTTGAGCACAACTATATTAAGCTCTACCAGCCGCGTTATAACGTGCTGCTGCGTGATGATAAGTCCTACCCGTTCATTTTCCTGAGCGGCGACACCCATCCTCGCCTCGCCATGCACCGCGGTGCAAAACATGCGAAGGGTGAATATTTTGGGCCGTTCCCGAACGGCTATGCCGTGCGTGAAACGCTGGCGCTGCTGCAAAAAATCTTCCCGATCCGTCAGTGTGAAAACAGCGTCTACCGTAACCGCTCGCGGCCGTGCCTGCAGTACCAGATTGGGCGCTGCCTTGGGCCCTGCGTGGCCGGGCTGGTGAGCGAAGAAGAGTATGCCCAGCAGGTGGAGTACGTGCGCCTGTTTTTAGCCGGAAAAGACGATCAGGTGTTAACCCAGCTGATTGAACGGATGGAAAAGGCCAGCGCCGCGCTGGAATTCGAAGAGGCCGCGCGCATCCGCGACCAGATCCAGGCGGTACGCAGGGTCACGGAAAAACAGTTTGTCTCCAATAGCGGGGACGATCTCGACGTCATCGGCGTGGCCTTTGACGCTGGAATGGCCTGCGTGCACGTTCTCTTTATTCGCCAGGGCAAAGTGCTTGGCAGCCGCAGCTATTTCCCGAAAGTGCCTGGCGGCACCGAACTGGGTGAAGTCGTGGAAACCTTTGTCGGCCAGTTCTATCTGCAGGGGAGCCAGATGCGCACGCTGCCGTCTGAGATCCTGCTTGATTTCAGCCTTGATGATAAAACCCTGCTGGCCGATTCGCTTTCCGAACTTGCCGGCCGTCGGGTCAATGTACAGACCAAACCGCGCGGCGACAGGGCGCGTTATCTGAAGCTGGCGCGTACCAACGCCGCGACGGCACTCACGACGAAATTGTCTCAGCAATCGACGGTAAGCCAGCGTTTAACGGCGCTGGCCACACTGCTGAAGCTTCCTGAAGTGAAGCGTATGGAGTGTTTCGACATCAGCCATACGATGGGTGAACAGACGGTAGCGTCCTGCGTGGTGTTTGACGCTAATGGCCCCCTGCGCGCGGAATACCGTCGCTATAACATCACCGGCATTACGCCGGGAGATGACTATGCGGCGATGAATCAGGTACTGCGCCGTCGGTATGGTAAAGCGATTGAAGAGAGCAAGATCCCGGATGTGATCCTGATTGACGGTGGGAAAGGGCAGCTCGGCCAGGCGAAAGCGGTCTTTGAATCGCTTGACGTCAGCTGGGATAAAAACCATCCGCTGCTGCTGGGTGTGGCAAAAGGGGCCGATCGTAAAGCCGGTCTGGAGACCCTGTTCTTCGAGCCGGAAGGTGAGGGCTTCAGCCTGCCGCCGGACTCCCCGGCGCTGCACGTCATTCAGCATATTCGCGACGAGTCCCACGACCATGCCATTAGCGGCCATCGCAAAAAACGTGCGAAGGTGAAAAATACCAGCACCCTGGAAACGATTGAGGGCGTGGGGCCGAAACGTCGCCAGATGCTGCTGAAATATATGGGCGGATTGCAAGGATTACTCAACGCCAGTATGGAAGAAATTGCAAAAGTGCCGGGTATTTCGCAAGGGCTGGCAGAAAAGATCTACTACTCGTTGAAACATTGAGGGCTCTGTAGCAACATAGAGCTAAATTTTACTGACAACAAATAGTTACCGTCACTATGCAATATAATATCCCTACGTTGCTCACTCTCTTTCGTGTCGTACTCATTCCATTCTTTGTGCTGGCGTTTTACCTGCCGGTTGTCTGGGCGCCTTTCGCCTGCGCACTGATCTTCCTGATTGCGGCGGTTACCGACTGGTTTGATGGCTATCTGGCCCGTCGCTGGAATCAAAGCACCCGTTTCGGTGCCTTCCTCGATCCGGTAGCGGATAAAGTGATGGTGGCTATCGCAATGGTGCTGGTGGCCGAGCATTATCATACCTGGTGGGTAACACTGCCGGCGGCTACCATGATTGGCCGTGAGATCATTATCTCTGCGCTGCGTGAGTGGATGGCGGAACTGGGGAAACGCAGCAGCGTGGCGGTCTCCTGGATCGGTAAAGTGAAAACGACCGCGCAGATGGCGGCGCTGGTCTGGATGCTCTGGCGTCCAAACGCCTGGGTTGAATGGGCGGGCATTGGTCTGCTGTGGGTGGCGGCAGTGCTGACGTTGTGGTCAATGCTGCAATATTTGAACGCCGCGCGCGGGGATTTGCTTGATCAGTGATCGTTTCGCCGTAATTTTCAGCAAACGATCCGGGGATGCAAAAAATAACGTTGACTCATAACGTCATATCAGTAGAATGCAACGCATCGAACGGCGGCACAGCAAGCCGGACGATAATGAAATCAAGTGGTTAGACGTTTACTTGATGACATGCGGGAATAGCTCAGTTGGTAGAGCACGACCTTGCCAAGGTCGGGGT
>NZ_JAIWJZ010000029.1:0-138454 GCF_020216105.1 Enterobacter sp. K16B | reverse complement strand
TTTTTGCTATCTGCGATATAAAAAATGTGAACCTGCCGCATTTTCCTCAAGCTAATCCCGTCGGTGCCGATACCTCTGTTTTATAACGCGAGGAAAAAGTATGACGACCATTCAGGCTTCAACCCAACCTATTCAGATCAGCGGCGGGAGCGGTACTTCCAGCAGTAACGATATCGCCGCGCAAATCAGCCGCATTCTCGATAAGATCAAAAAGCTGACTCAGCAGTTAAAAGAGCTGGCGAACAGCCCCGGCAGCACGGATGAGAAAAAAAAGCAGCAGGAACTGATTCAGACCCAGATCAAAGTGCTGCAGGCGCAGCTCGCCGCGCTGCAGCGCCAGCAGGCAGAAGAGGCGCAGAAGAAACAGGATCAAAAGCTCGGCAAAGTGGAAGGTGTGAACAGCCCGTCAGACTCGCATCAGATCGACATCTACATCTAATCTTCTGATGCGTTAAACAGTGGGTCGCGTATGCGGGCCTCGGTTAATCGCTGTGCCTGAATACGCACCACTTCCCAGATGGCCTGGGCGGCCCCCGAGAGGGAACGATTTTTTCGCCGGACCAGCATCAGCTTTCTCTCCACAACGGGCGTGAGTCGCTTCACGGCCAGCCGGCTTCCCTGCGGCAGGGGAAGCGCCAGAGCCGGCAACACGCTGATCCCGATTCCGGCTTCCACCATCGGAAACAGCGTCGCCGGGTGACCAATTTCCTGTACGATCGTTGCCGTTACGCCCTGATTCACCAGCGCGGAGTCAATCAACGGACGGCTGCCCGAGGCATAGTCCTGTAATACCAGATTTGCGCCCTGCAGGCGCTGCCAACTGACCTCCGGCAAGATTGCCAGCGGATCGTCGTCCCGACAGAGCAGTAAAAAAGGCTCTGAAAGCACGCTCTCACACGTCAGATCGCTCACCTGGCCGGGATCGATAACAATACCGAAATCCACATCTCCCTGGCGGATGCTTTCCAGCACCCACTGCTGCGGCCTGTCATGCAACACAAAATCGATATCCGGATAACGCTGGTTGCCCTCTGCGATACATTGCGGGATAAGGTGTGCAGAAATTGTCTGGCTGGCTGCGACCCGCACCGTACCCGAAAGCTGCTGCCCCAGTCTCCCGACGTCTCTGAGCGTGCTGTTCAGTTCATCCAGCAGCCGTTCGAGGCGCAAAGCCAGCTGTTGCCCCGCTTCGGTCAGGACAACCTCGCGCGTGGTACGGTCAAGCAGCCTCACGCCGGTCTGATTCTCCAGCTCTTTCACACTGTGGCTGACCGCCGACTGGCTCAGGCCAATCATCTCCCCTGCCCGACTAAAGCTGCGGGCATGCGCGACGGTAACGAAAATACGAAGCTGGCGTAAGGAGTAATTCATCTGTTTCGCTCATGAATGGATGCAATAAATCAATTTTATTTCTCAAATGGAAAAAAGCACAATAGCGACATCTGTTTTCAGGAGTCATTATGAAACTATTTCGTATTGTTGATCCGTTTACGCTTACCCTGGTCATTACCGTTTTACTGGCCTCTTTCTTTCCCGCTCGCGGGGGATTCGTCCCGTTCTTTGAAGGGCTAACCACGGCCGCCATCGCCCTGCTGTTCTTTATGCACGGGGCGAAACTCTCCCGCGAAGCCATTATCGCCGGCGGTAGCCACTGGCGACTGCATCTGTGGGTGATGTGCAGCACCTTTATTCTTTTCCCGATCCTCGGCGTGCTGTTTGCCTGGTGGGCGCCGGTTAACGTCGACCCGGCGCTCTACACCGGTTTCCTGTATCTGTGTATTTTGCCGGCCACCGTTCAGTCCGCCATTGCGTTTACCTCTCTGGCGGGAGGGAACGTAGCGGCCGCCGTCTGCTCGGCATCGGCATCCAGTCTGCTGGGGATTTTCGTCTCCCCGCTGCTGGTCGGCCTGCTGATGAACATGCACGGCGCGGAAGGTAACCTTGAGCAGGTGGGCAAAATCTGCCTGCAACTGCTGCTGCCGTTTGTGCTGGGCCATCTCTCCCGACCGTGGACCGGCGCGTTTGTGGCAAAGCACAAGAAATGGATTTCAAAAACCGACCAGTCGTCGATTCTGCTGGTGGTCTATTCCGCCTTCAGTGAAGCGGTCGTGAACGGGATCTGGCACAAGGTGGGTGCAGGCTCGCTGCTGTTTATCGTGGTAGTCAGCCTCATCCTGCTGGCGATTGTGATTGCCGTGAACGTCTTTGTGGCACGCAAGTGCGGATTCAACAAAGCGGATGAGATCACCATTGTCTTCTGCGGTTCGAAGAAGAGCCTGGCAAACGGTATCCCGATGGCCAACATTCTGTTCCCGACCTCGGTGATTGGGATGATGGTGCTACCGCTGATGATTTTCCATCAGATCCAGCTCATGGTCTGCGCGGTGCTGGCGCGTCGCTATAAGCGCCAGACGGAAAAACTGGCGCAGGAAGAGACCCGCGCCGCGAAGGCTTAAGGACGTTTCAGGGGCTGGACCAGTTGGGTCAGCCCCTCCGTTTTGATCAGTAACGTGATAGCCATCAGCTCGCCCAGTCGCCCGGCCGGAAATTCATCCTTGCGGGCAAACCACAGCAGATACTCCTCCGGCAGGTCAATCAGCCTGCGGCCCTTATATTTACCGAACGGCATCTCCGTATTGGCGATCTCGACGAGCTGCTCTTTCTCCACCTTACTCTCCTAACAGACGCATCATTTCCGCTTCGTCGATAACCTCAATCCCCAGTTCCTGGGCTTTCGCCAGCTTAGAACCGGCGGCTTCCCCGGCGATCACCAGGTCGGTTTTCTTCGACACGCTGCCCGCCACTTTTGCCCCCAGCGCCACCAGACGCGCTTTCGCATCGTCGCGTGAAAGCTGGCTCAGGCTACCGGTCAGCACCACTGTTTTACCGGCGAACGGGCTGTCGATCTCTTCGGCATTGACGACGACCGGCGCAGGCCATTTGATGCCCTCTGCCAGCAGCTTGCCGATGACCTCGCGGTTGCTCTCTTCAGCAAAGAAGTTAAAGACATGCGTGGCGACGACGATGCCGACATCCGGAACTTTCTGCAGTTCGTCGATGCTCGCGTTTTCCAGCGCCTCCAGCGTACCAAAATACGCCGCCAGCCCTGCTGCCGTCGCTTCACCCACTTCACGAATGCCGAGCGCATAAAGGAAACGGGCGAAGGTGGTCTCTTTAGCCGCTTCCAGGGCGTTAACCACATTTTGGGCCGACTTTGGCCCCATGCGGTCAAGACCTGTCAGCTTGCCCGCGGTCAGTTTGAAGAGATCCGCGGGGGTATGGACATACTCTTTCTCAACCAGCTGGTCGATAATCTTGTCGCCCATGCCGTCGACGTCCATCGCCCGACGGGAGACAAAGTGCTTCAGTGACTCTTTACGCTGCGCGCCACAGATTAAACCGCCCGTGCAGCGCGCCACCGCTTCACCTTCCACACGCTCAACGTCAGAGCCACACACCGGGCAATGGGTCGGGAAGACAACTTCGCGCGTATCGTCAGGACGTTCTGACTCAACGACGTTAACCACCTGCGGGATCACATCGCCCGCGCGGCGGATCACCACTTTGTCACCGATACGCAGACCAAGGCGCTCGATCTCATCGGCATTATGCAGCGTGGCGTTACTCACCAGCACACCCGCAACCTGCACCGGCGCCAGACGCGCGACAGGAGTGATGGCGCCCGTCCGTCCCACCTGGAACTCCACGTCGCGCACAAAGGTCATCTGCTCCTGGGCCGGGAACTTAAACGCCACCGCCCAGCGCGGCGCACGCGCCACAAAGCCCAGCTGCTCCTGCAGCGCCAGCGAGTTTACCTTAATGACCACACCATCAATGTCGAAACCGAGTGTCGGACGGTCCTCTTCAACCTTGTGATAGAACGCAAGCACCGCCTCCGGTGAGTCGCAAAGCTGGACGCGGTTGCTTACCGGCAGCCCCCATGCCTTAAACTGCAGCAGACGGCCGAGATGCGTATCCGGCAGCTCGCCGCCTTCCAGAATACCGACACCGTAGCAGAAGAAAGTAAGCGGTCGCTTCGCGGTGATGCGCGGATCCAGCTGACGCAGGGAGCCTGCCGCCGCATTACGCGGGTTTGCAAACACCTTCCCACCGGTGCGGCGCGCTTCCTCGTTGATTTTCTCGAAGCCCGCCTGCGGGAGGAACACTTCGCCACGCACTTCCAGACGCGCTGGAATGTTGTCACCCTGCAGCTTCAGCGGGATCGCGCGAATGGTTCGCACGTTGGTGGTAATGTCTTCCCCCGTGGTGCCATCCCCTCGGGTCGCAGCACGCACCAGTACGCCGTTTTCGTAGAGAAGGCTGACTGCCAGGCCATCCAGCTTCAGCTCGCAGCACCAGGTCAGAGAGTCGTTGCTTTTCAGGCGATCCTGTACGCGCTTGTTAAACGCCAGGAAGCTCTCTTCATCGAAAACGTTATCCAGCGACAGCATCGGTACTTCATGACGTACCTGGCTGAATGCCCCCAGCGGCTCGGCGCCAACGCGCTGGGTGGGGGAATCAGGGGTGATAAGTTCCGGGTGCTGCGCCTCTAATTCACGCAGCTCGCGCATCAGGCGGTCATACTCGGCATCCGGGACTTCCGGCGCGTCCATAACATGATAGAGATATTCATGATGGCGAAGCGTGGTTCGCAGTTCAGTGAGTTGTTGTTCGATTGAGTCCATATCACACCATCAATGAGAAAAAACCCCCGACATGCGGGGGTTGAGGAGGAGTTGAAGTAAACGCGACGATTACGCGTTGGCTTCCTTCACTTCGCGGATGCGGTCCTGATACTCGCGCAGTTTCTGCGGCGTCATCATGCGACGCTGGTCGTCGAGTACCACACCACCGACTTCGTCGGCGATATGCTGAGCGGACTGCAGCATCAGCTTAAAGTTTTGCAGTTCATCACCGTAGGACGGCACCTGCATAAAGATAGTGACGCCCGGGGTCACGAAATCACCGGTCATTTCCGGATCAAAAGTGCCAGGGTTGACCATATTGGCCAGGCTGAACAGCGCCGGGCCACTACCGTCAGGACTCAGATGGCGATGGAAAATATTCATATCACCAAACTTGAAACCTGCCTGTTGAATACTGTTAAGCAGCACATCACCGTTGAGATGGCTGCCCTGATGTGCGGCCACGTTCATGATGATCACCGCTTCTTTACGCTGCGGTTTTTCAACAACCGGTTCAGGCTCTGCAACAGGCTCAGGCTCAACGTGCGGGGCCGGGGCAGGCTGCGGGGCAGGCTGCACATGAACAGGCTGCTGCGGCTGTTGTACCGGCTGTGCAGGCTGTTGTTGCACGGGCTGCTGCACAGGCTGCTGTTGAACCGGCTGCGGCTGTGCAGGCTGCTGATGGACAGGCTGTTGCGGCGGCTGGCGCACCGGCTCTTCTACCGGCTGCGGCGCGTGCTGGCGCGGCTGAGCAGAAGCATACGGCGGTTGATACTGGTGCTGCGCTGGACGGGGGGCTTCATGCTCCCCATGAGCCGCGCCGGGCGCAGTATTGACCCGATGAACACGAACTTCACCCACGCCGTCGTCGTCGATGCCATCGATGTCATCTTCACTGTCATCGTCGTCACGACTGGACTTCATGCGCTTCAGTGGGCGATCGCGAAACATAGAGGAACGCTCTTTACGGCTGGTCCAGAAACCATGTACCAGTAAAGCGATTATGGCGATCGCGCCAACAATGATTAATATCAGACGCAAATCCTGCATCATTATATTCTCTGTTGTTCTAACACCTTGCCACCACGGCAAACATTTACTCACTAAGAGTATTTGCCGTTTACGTCAAGTGCAAGTGCGTGCAGAGCATTCGCAGCATAAAGATGAAGGAAATCGTGCTTTTTGCTGGTTTTTCGAACATTTCCGAACTGGTCATTGGTCCGTAAGTGGATAATATAGGCGGGCAATTCCACTGGTTGTGAAAAAAGGAGTACAGCCTGGTTATGGTTTCAACATCTTCTTCTCCCCCGCGCAGCGGTGTCTGGTATTTTTCTCAGGGCTGGAAACTGGTCTCCCTGCCGGGTATTCGACGCTTCGTCATTCTGCCGCTGCTGATCAACATTATTCTGATGGGCGGCGCGTTCTGGTGGCTGTTCACAAAGCTGGAGAGCTGGATCCCGTCGCTGATGAGCCATGTGCCAGACTGGCTGCAGTGGCTTAACTACCTGCTCTGGCCGGTGGCGGTGATCTCCGTGCTGCTGGTGTTTGGGTACTTCTTCTCAACGATTGCGAACTGGATAGCTGCCCCGTTTAACGGCCTGCTGGCGGAACAGCTGGAAGCACGCCTGACCGGAGCGAAGCCACCGGATACCGGCATACTGGGGATCATGAAAGATCTTCCCCGTATCATGAAGCGCGAGTGGCAGAAATTTGTCTGGTACCTGCCCCGGGCGATTGTGCTGCTCATCCTCTATTTTGTGCCCGGCATTGGCCAGACGGTAGCGCCGGTACTGTGGTTCCTCTTCAGCGCCTGGATGCTGGCTATTCAGTACTGCGATTACCCGTTCGATAACCATAAGGTGCCGTTTAAAGAGATGCGCACCGCCCTGCGCACCCGCAAGGTCGCCAATATGCAGTTCGGCGCCCTCACCAGCCTCTTCACGATGATCCCCTTCCTCAATTTGTTCATCATGCCGGTGGCGGTATGTGGCGCGACGGCGATGTGGGTGGACTGCTACCGTGCTAAGCACGCGTTATGGAAATAATGCAAAAATGTGTAAAGCAGGGGTGGCTTATGCCGCCCCTTATTCCATACTGATCCCCATTATTTCCTTGCAGTATATAGATATGCGAATTCCTTACTTCCCCCTACCTGCTCAACAGGTATGCTGGGTCGGTATCCCAATTTCATACAGTTAAGGACAGGCCATGAGTAAGATTTATGAAGACAACTCGCTGACTATCGGTCATACGCCCCTGGTTCGACTGAACCGTATCGGTAATGGACGCATTCTGGCGAAGGTCGAATCACGTAACCCGAGCTTCAGCGTAAAATGCCGTATCGGTGCAAACATGATTTGGGATGCTGAAAAACGTGGCGTACTGAAGCCTGGCGTTGAGCTGGTGGAACCGACCAGCGGCAACACCGGTATCGCTCTGGCCTATGTGGCGGCGGCACGTGGCTATAAACTGACGCTGACCATGCCTGAAACCATGAGCATTGAACGCCGCAAGCTGCTCAAAGCGCTGGGCGCGAACCTGGTCCTGACCGAAGGCGCGAAAGGCATGAAAGGTGCCATTCAGAAAGCCGAAGAGATCGTGGCCAGCGATCCGGCGAAATACCTGCTGCTTCAGCAGTTCAGCAACCCGGCTAACCCGGAAATTCACGAAAAGACTACCGGCCCGGAAATCTGGGAAGACACTGACGGCCAGGTTGATGTCTTTATCTCCGGCGTGGGTACCGGCGGTACGCTGACCGGCGTGTCGCGCTACATTAAAGGCACAAAAGGTAAAAAAGACCTGATCACCGTTGCGGTTGAACCCACTGACTCCCCGGTCATCACCCAGGCGCTGGCAGGCGAAGAGCTTAAACCAGGCCCGCACAAAATCCAGGGTATTGGCGCAGGTTTCATTCCGGGCAACCTGGATCTGAAGCTTATTGATAAAGTGGTGACCATCACTAACGAAGAAGCCATCTCTACCGCGCGTCGCCTGATGGATGAAGAAGGCATTCTGGCGGGTATCTCTTCCGGTGCGGCCGTTGCGGCAGCGCTCAAACTTCAGGAAGACGAAGCCTTTACCAACAAGAATATTGTGGTTATCCTTCCTTCTTCGGGTGAGCGTTACTTGAGCACCGCACTGTTTGCCGATCTCTTCACGGAAAAAGAGCTGCAACAGTAATGCCAGCATGTTAATAACGCGTAAAAAAGCACCTTTTCAGGTGCTTTTTTGTGGCCTGCTTCAAACTTTTACCCCTCCTGGCATTGCTTCACCCCGTAGGGTCTGGTATTTAAACCAGCAATTATTTTGATGCGTGAAATTAATCAGTGAACGAAATAGCCTTGCTGAATCGATTTTATGATTTGGTTCAAGTCTTGCTTTCGCTGCATAATGTTTAATGACGATCGAAACGTCAGCGCTAACAATACAGGCTAAAGTTCAGTCGCCAGGCTAGACTTTAGTTCCACAACACTAAACCTATAAGTTGGGGAAATACAATGTTCCAGCAAGAAGTTACCATTACCGCTCCGAACGGTCTGCACACCCGCCCTGCTGCTCAGTTTGTTAAAGAAGCGAAAGGCTTCACTTCTGAAATCACTGTGACTTCCAACGGCAAAAGCGCCAGCGCAAAAAGCCTGTTCAAACTGCAGACTCTGGGCCTGACTCAGGGCACCGTAGTCACCATCTCTGCGGAAGGTGAAGACGAGCAGAAAGCAGTTGAGCATCTGGTAAAACTGATGGCTGAGCTCGAGTAAGTTTCCGGGTTCTTTTAAATATCAGTCACAAGTAAGGTAGGGTTATGATTTCAGGCATTTTAGCATCCCCGGGTATCGCTTTCGGCAAAGCACTGCTGCTGAAAGAAGACGAGATCGTCATCGACCGGAAAAAAATTTCTGCCGACAAGGTTGATCAGGAAGTTGAACGTTTTCTGAGCGGTCGTGCCAAGGCATCTGCGCAACTGGAAGCAATCAAAACTAAAGCTGGCGAAACTTTCGGTGAAGAAAAAGAAGCCATCTTCGAAGGGCACATCATGCTGCTCGAAGATGAGGAGCTGGAGCAGGAAATCATAGCCCTGATTAAAGATAAAGGCATGACGGCCGACGCGGCTGCCCATGAAGTTATCGAAGGTCAGGCAACTGCCCTGGAAGAACTGGATGATGAATACCTGAAAGAGCGTGCGGCTGACGTACGTGACATCGGTAAGCGCCTGCTGCGCAACATCCTGGGCCTGGCCATTATCGACCTGAGCGCGATTCAGGATGAAGTGATCCTGGTTGCCGCTGACCTCACCCCGTCTGAAACCGCACAGCTGAACCTGAAAAAGGTCCTCGGTTTCATCACCGATGCGGGCGGCCGTACCTCCCACACCTCTATCATGGCGCGTTCTCTGGAACTGCCTGCCATCGTGGGTACCGGTAGCGTCACCTCTCAGGTGAAAAACGGTGACTATCTGATTCTGGATGCCGTAAACAATCTGGTTTACGTCAACCCAACTAACGAAGAGATCGAGAAACTGCGCGCAGTTCAGGAGCAGGTTGCGACTGAAAAAGCGGAACTCGCTAAGCTGAAAGACCTGCCAGCCATTACCCTGGACGGCCATCAGGTAGAAGTGTGCGCAAACATCGGTACCGTTCGCGACGTTGATGGCGCTGAGCGTAACGGTGCGGAAGGCGTAGGTCTCTATCGTACTGAATTCCTGTTCATGGACCGTGACGCCCTGCCGACTGAAGAAGAGCAGTTCGCAGCGTACAAAGCGGTGGCTGAAGCCTGTGGCTCTCAGGCCGTTATCGTCCGTACCATGGACATCGGTGGCGACAAAGAGCTGCCGTACATGAACTTCCCGAAAGAAGAGAACCCGTTCCTGGGCTGGCGTGCAGTACGTATCGCCATGGATCGTAAAGAGATCCTGCGCGATCAGGTTCGTGCGATCCTGCGTGCCTCCGCTTTCGGTAAGCTGCGCATTATGTTCCCGATGATCATCTCTGTTGAAGAAGTGCGTGCACTGAAGAAAGAGATCGAAATCTACAAACAGGAACTGCGTGACGAAGGTAAAGCGTTTGACGAGTCAATTGAGATCGGCGTGATGGTGGAAACACCAGCGGCGGCAACCATTGCGCGTCATTTAGCCAAAGAAGTTGATTTCTTTAGTATCGGCACCAATGATTTAACGCAGTACACCCTGGCAGTTGACCGTGGTAATGATATGATTTCACATCTCTACCAGCCAATGTCACCGTCCGTACTGAACTTGATCAAGCAAGTTATTGATGCTTCTCATGCAGAAGGTAAATGGACTGGCATGTGTGGTGAGCTTGCAGGCGACGAACGTGCTACACTTCTGTTGCTGGGTATGGGTCTGGACGAATTCTCTATGAGCGCCATTTCCATCCCGCGCATTAAGAAGATTATCCGTAACACGAACTTCGAAGATGCGAAGGTGTTAGCAGAGCAGGCTCTTGCTCAACCGACAACGGACGAGTTAATGACGCTGGTTAACAAGTTCATTGAAGAAAAAACAATCTGCTAATCCACGAGATGCGGCCCAAATTACTGCTTAGGAGAAGATCATGGGTTTGTTCGATAAACTGAAATCTCTGGTTTCTGATGATAAGAAAGACTCCGGAACTATTGAGATTGTTGCTCCGCTCTCCGGCGAGATCGTCAACATCGAAGACGTGCCGGATGTAGTGTTTGCTGAGAAAATCGTTGGTGATGGCATTGCTATCAAACCAACTGGCAACAAAATGGTTGCTCCAGTTGACGGCACCATCGGTAAAATTTTTGAAACCAACCATGCGTTCTCTATCGAATCTGATAGCGGTATCGAACTGTTCGTTCACTTCGGTATCGACACCGTTGAACTGAAAGGCGAAGGCTTCAAACGTATCGCGGAAGAAGGTCAGCGTGTTAAAGTTGGCGACCCGGTCATTGAATTCGATCTGCCACTGCTGGAAGAAAAAGCCAAGTCTACCCTGACGCCGGTTGTTATTTCCAACATGGACGAAATCAAAGAACTGATCAAACTGTCTGGCAGCGTCACCGTGGGTGAAACCCCGGTTATCCGCATCAAGAAGTAATTCTTGCCGCACAGTAAAATGGCGCCTTCGGGCGCCATTTTTGTTTATGCGGGGAGGATGAGTTCGTCATACCCTTTCGACTGCGTATACAGCATCACGTCAGTCACCCGATCGCCGGCCATACGGATGGCATCGGCAACGGTTTTCCCCTCAACAATGCCGCTCACCAGTTCCGAGCAGAACAGATCGCCCGTTCCTTTCAGATCGGTTTCCACGCGTGGATGCGCGCTGACGGTAACCCCCTCACGCGTGACCAGCACCACGTGGATGTTTTGCGGATCGTCAGCCACCGGCGCGCTGGTGATGGCCACCCATTTCAGCGTGTCGGAGAGCAATCCCTGTGCTGCTGCAATCGCGCTTTCCGGCGTACGACACGGTTTGCCGCTTAAGACTCCCAGTTCGTAGACGTTTGGCGTAATCCCCTGCGCCAGCGGCAGCAGGTGCTCCCTATACGCTTCGGGAATATCGGGCTTCACGTACATCCCGCTGTCGATATCGCCGATAACCGGGTCGACCAGCACCAGCAGGTCTGGATGCTGCGCTTTAACCGCCTTCAACCACTGCGCCAGCAGGGCAATCTGGCTGGCGCTGCCCATATAGCCGGTTGTGACCGCTTTAAGCTCGCGCAGGATCTCGCGCTCTTCCAGCGCTTTCAGATAGCCGCTGAACCACTCATCGGGGATCACCCCGCCGTAAAAGGTGTCATAGTGCGGTGTGTTGCTAAACAGCACCGTCGGTACGGCGGTGACGTTCAGCCTGTGGGTACGAATATTCGGTACCGCGATACTGTTCCCGACGCTGCCGTAAACCACCTGCGACTGCACCGCGACAATGTCGGTTTGCTGCGCCCGGGTGTTATCCCGGAATAGAATCATCTCCATGACGCTTAAATCCCCGCCCCCTGCGAATAACTCTCTTCACCAAAAACGCCGGTCGACAGATAGCGATCGCCGCGGTCGCAGATAATCGCCACCACAACGGCATCGGGATTCTCCTGCGCTACCCGAATCGCGCCTGCCACCGCGCCACCCGAACTGACCCCGCAAAAGATGCCTTCACGCACGGCCAGTTCACGCATGGTATTCTCCGCCTCGCGCTGATGAATATCCAGCACCTGATCCACCAGCTGCGCATTAAAAATGCCCGGCATATATTCCGCAGGCCAGCGGCGAATGCCAGGAATGCTGCTTCCCTCTTCCGGCTGCAGCCCAACGATGGTGACGGCTTTCGCCTGCTCGCGCAGAAAACGCGACACGCCGGTAATGGTGCCGGTGGTACCCATGCTGGAGACAAAATGGGTGATCCGTCCGTCGGTCTGCTGCCAGATTTCCGGGCCGGTGGTGGTGTAGTGGGCGTAAGGGTTGTCCGGGTTGTTGAACTGATCGAGCAGTTTACCCTCGCCGCGCTCGGCCATGGCTAATGCTAAATCGCGCGCGCCTTCCATTCCCTGCTCTTTGGTCACCAGAATCAGTTCGGCCCCGTACGCACGCATCGCGGCGCGGCGCTCCTGGCTCATGTTGTCCGGCATCAGCAGCTTCATACGGTAGCCTTTCAGCGCCGCAATCATCGCCAGAGCGATACCGGTGTTGCCGCTGGTGGCTTCGATCAGCACATCGCCGGGTTTGATTTCACCGCGCTTTTCGGCCTGGACGATCATCGACAGCGCCGCACGATCTTTTACCGACCCGGCCGGGTTATTGCCTTCGAGTTTGACCCAGATTTCACTGCCGTTAGCTGGCCCCATGCGCTGAAGTTTGACCAGAGGGGTGTTGCCGATGGTGTGTTCGAGTGTATTCACGATTTTTACTCAATAAAAAAGCCGGGTGGCGTTTCGCTTACCCGGCCTACAAGACGCAGTTTTAGCTGTAGGCCCGGTCAGCGCAGCGCCACCGGGCGATAAACATCCTAATAACCTATCAGGCTGACTCCGCCAGAGCAATATCCTCGCGCGTCTCGATGCGCTCATTTCCGTGATAAATACGGGCATGCTGCAGACCGACAAACAGGCGCTCTCCGCGGTGCGGCGGGACGTCATCGCGCATCACGACGGTCAGCGGCTCGGTATACCAGCCCAGCGGTTGTACCACCAGTTGGGTGTAGTGTCCTTTAGGGCTCGCTTCCAGCACCTGCACCGGCAGCGGTGAATCCAGGCTGGTTCGGCGGCTTACGTCCACTTCCCACGGACGCAGGAACAGATCGACCGGGCCCTGGTGCGCGGAGGTATAGCCCAGCGGCCAGCGGTGCGCCCCGACATGGAATTGACCACCGCGAATGGTGCCCTGCAGACGGTTGACCTCGCCCATAAATTCCAGCACGAAACGGGTCGCCGGTTCACGCCACAGCTGTTCTGGCTCGTCAACCTGTTCAATGTTGCCCTGGCTCATGACCACCACGCGATCCGCGACTTCCATCGCCTCTTCCTGATCGTGGGTCACGAACACGCTGGTAAACTTCAGCTCTTCATGGAGCTGACGCAGCCAGCGGCGCAGCTCTTTACGCACCTGCGCATCCAGCGCGCCGAAGGGTTCATCCAGCAGCAGAATTTGCGGTTCAACGGCTAACGCACGCGCCAGCGCCACGCGCTGTTTCTGCCCGCCGGACAGCTGCGCCGGGAAACGGTCCGCCAGGTGAGCCAGCTGTACCATCTCGAGCAATTTAGTCACTTTCGCCTTAATGGTTGCCGCATCCGGGCGCTCGCGACGCGGCAGCACGGTCAGGCCAAAGGCGATGTTGTCAAACACGGTCATGTGGCGGAACAGCGCGTAGTGCTGGAACACAAAACCGACCTTACGGTCGCGGGCATGCAGACGGCTCACGTCGGTGCCGTGGAAGCGGATATGCCCGCTGGTCTGATGCTCAAGCCCGGCGATAATGCGCAGCAGCGTGGTTTTACCCGAGCCAGACGGCCCCAGCAGCGCCACCATTTGTCCGGAAGGGATATCCAGCGAGATATCATTCAGCACCTGGGTGCGACCAAAAGACTTCTTAATATTGGCAATCTCAATGCTCATGATTTCCCTCCTGATGCTGACGTTTTTCCTGATTTTCTAAACGCCACTGCACCACACTCTTCAAAAACAGGGTCAAAATGGCCATCAGCGTCAGCAACGCTGCGGCAGTAAAGGCGCCGATGGTGTTGTAGTCCTGCTGCAGCAACTCAATCTGCAGCGGCAGCGACAGGGTTTCACCGCGAATGGAGCCGGAGACGACGGAAACGGCACCGAACTCGCCAATTGCGCGGGCGTTGGTCAACACCACGCCGTAAAGCAGCGCCCAGCGGATATTCGGCAGCGTCACGCGGCGGAACATCTGCCAGCCTGACGCGCCCAGCAGCACCGCCGCTTCATCTTCGTTGCTCCCCTGGCTTAACATCACCGGTACCAGCTCACGCACCACAAATGGACAGGTCACGAAGATGGTGACCAGCACCATGCCTGGCCAGGCAAACATGATCTGCAGGTTATGCGCATCCAGCCAGCCGCCCAGCGGACCGTTGGAGCCGTAAAAGAGCAGATACACCAGACCCGCCACCACCGGCGAGACGGCAAAAGGAATATCCAGCAGGGTGAGCAGCAGCTGACGTCCCGGGAAGTTAAAGCGCGTCACCAGCCACGCCAGCAGAGTACCGAACACCAGGTTCACCGGCACGGTGATCAATGCAATCAGCACGGTCAGCCAGATGGCATGGAGCATATCCGGGTTCGCCAGGTTTTCCAGCGCGGGCATCAGTCCCTTGCTGAACGCCTGAACGAAGATATAAATCGTCGGCACGACGAGAATGAGGGCGGACACCAGCACGCCCGCCCCAATCAGAAACCATTTCCCCCAGTTAATGCGGGGCACATCGTATCGCTTCAATTGCGTAACTTCCGCCATCAGTGACCTACCACACGTCGACCAAAGCGACTTTGCAGAGTGTTAATCGAGTACAGCAGCAGCAGCGAGGCCGCCAGGATCACCGAAGCAATCGCACTCGCCGCCGGATAATCAAACTCCTGCAGACGGATGAAAATCATCAGCGAGGTCACTTCCGTTTTCCATGCGATGTTCCCGGCGATAAAAATCACTGCGCCGAACTCACCGAGGCTGCGGGTAAACGACAGCGCAATACCCGCCATCAGCGCCGGGGAGAGCTCCGGCAGAACCACCTTGCGGAAACTCTGCCAGCGCGTGGCGCCGAGCGTTTCCGCCGCTTCTTCATATTCCGGCCCCAACTCTTCCAGCACCGGCTGCACGGTACGCACCACAAACGGAATACTGGTAAAGGCCATCGCTACTGCGATACCGAGCCAGGTATAGGTCACCTTGATGTCAAACTTCGCCAGCCACTCACCGTACAACCCGTTCACGGAGAAGAGCGACGCGAGGGTTAAGCCAGCAACCGCCGTTGGCAGTGCAAACGGCAGATCCATCAGTGCGTCAAGCAGCGTACGGCCCGGGAAGCGATAGCGGGTTAAGATCCACGCCATCAGCAGGCCAAACACGCCGTTAAAAATGGAGGCGACAAACGCTGACAGCAGCGTCACCTTATAGGCCGCCACCACCTGCGGGTTGGTGATGACCTCCCAGTACTGCGCCCAGCTCATCTGAGCGAGCTGCATCACCAGCGCGCTGAGCGGCAACAACAGGATCAGGCAGACGAACAGCAGGCTGGTCCCGAGGCTTAAGGTGAAGCCCGGCAGCACGCGTTTAGTCGATACTGCAAACATTACTTACGCCCCGCCGCCAGCAATTTGTCTAACTCACCGCCGCTGGCAAAGTGCGTTTTCATTACATCAGGCCAGGAGCCGAAATGGTCTTCCACGCGGAACAGCGCGGTCTGCGGGAATTTATCTTTCAGTTTGTTCATCACGTCCGGGTTATTCACGCGGTAGTAGTAATCGGTAATGATGGTCTGCGCCTGCGGGCTGTACAGGTAGTTGAGATAGGCTTTTGCCGCTTTCTCGGTGCCGTTTGCCTGCACGTTTTTATCCACCCACGCCACCGGGAACTCGGCCAGGATGTTGGTTTTTGGGATAATCACCTCAAAGCCCTGCGCCTCATACTGTTTGCGGATGTTGTTCACTTCCGATTCAAAGCTAATCAGCACGTCGCCCAGACCGCGCTCTGCAAAGGTCGTGGTGGCGCCGCGTCCGCCGGTATCAAACACTTCGACGTTTTTCAGGAACTGGGTCATGAACTGCTCGGTTTTCGCTTTGTCGTTACCGTCAGCCTTGTCCGCCGCGCCCCACGCCGCTAAATAGGTGTAACGCGCGTTACCGGAGGTTTTTGGGTTAGGGAAAATCAGCTTCACGTCAGAACGCACCAGGTCGCTCCAGTCGTGAATATTCTTCGGATTGCCCTTGCGCACCAGGAAGCCCATGGTGGAGTAGAACGGCGAGCTGTTGTTCGGCAGACGGCTCTGCCAGTCCGCCGGGATCAGCTTGCCTTTATCGTGCAGGATCTGCACATCAGTGACCTGGTTGTAGGTCACCACGTCCGCTTTCAGCCCCTGAAGGATCGCCAGCGCCTGCTTGGACGAACCGGCATGGGACTGCTTGATGGTCAGCTTATCGCCGTTATTGTCTTTTGCCCACTGCTGCTCAAACGGGGGATTAAGGGCGGCGAACAGCTCGCGGGAGACATCGTATGAACTGTTCAGCAGCTCAGTCGCCTGCGCCTGTGCCACCAGCAGTAAACCTGCCAGCGCCAGAGTTCCTTTTTTCAGTACAGTAACGGCCATTGCGCACCCTTATAAATGTGATGACTATCTTATAGTCATAATATTTATAACGGGGATGAAAGGAGTAACGGTTTTATATACCGTTTGGTGATTTACAAGCAGAAAAGAGAATAAGGGTGCGGGGAAAATTGCCGGGTGGCGCTAACGCTTACCCGGCTTACGTATGGAGAGCGGTTTTACAGCGCCAGCAGACGCTCCACGGACGGCGCGAAGTAGTAGCCACCGGTCACGGGTTTGGTGAAGCGCAGCATGGCGTCACGCTTGCCGTCGGTATCGCCGAACATGCTCAGCAGCTGCTGCTCAATGTTGTGCAGGCGCGCGCAGTAGGCGCAGAAGTACAGGCCGTGCGTGCCGCTTGCTGTGCCGTACGGCAGGCTCTGGCGGACAATCTTCAGCCCTTTGCCGTCTTCCTTGAGGTCAACGCGGCTCAGGTGCGAGGTGACCGGACGCTCATCGCCGTCGATCTCTTCGTTGGCTTCTTTGGTACGGCCAATCATCATCTCCTGGTCATGCACGCTCATGCGGTTAAGCTGCTTGAGGTTGTGCTCCCAGCGCTGCACGAACACATAGCTGCCGCCCGCGTCCACGCCGTCTTTGATCACCGCCACTTCACGACGGGTCTCTTCACCCGCCGGGTTTTCGGTTCCGTCGACAAAGCCGCTCAGATCGCGCTCTTCGACCCAGCGGAAACCGTGCACTTCTTCCTGCACGTCGATGCTGTCGCCAAAGGCCGCTATCGCCGCCTGCGCAACGGAGAAGTTAACGTCATGACGCAGAGAGAGGATGTGGATCAGCACGTCGTACTGCGTTGCGGGCGCAAGGCCTTTGCCGTAGGGAATGAAGTCTTTCAGCTCTTCCGCCCCTTCGCCACCGCTCAGCTGACGCCAGACGTTATTGCCAAAGGCGACAACGGCACCGAGGTGGGCTTCCGGGAACGTAGCCTGGAAGGTCGCCAGCTTATCAATGAACGCTTTACTGGCCGCACGCAGGGCATCCACGTCCCCTTTTACATTGGCTTCAATCCAAATCGCCGCGCGGCAATGTTCTGGCAAAATGCCACTCTGAACCTGAGACATCGCTCCTCCTGAAATAAAGATGCCACGTCAGCGTGGCATGGATGGCGGGTATTATACCCGGATTTCAGCGAGGCGGTTTGTTCCGGCGCAAATTACTGCTGCCAGATAATTTTGCTCACTTTCCAGTTCTTCAGCGTGTCGTCCGACGGCATCAATCCTTCCGGACCGCTCCAGGTGCCGGTAAAGACATAGCTGATGTGCTGGCTGCCTTGCGCCTTACAGGCCACCGCCACACCATCGTCAGAAGGGGCGCTGGCACAGTTGCCAAAGGCCTGTTTATAGAGATCGCTAAACGGCGTTCCTATCTTCACGCCGCTGGCGGTCGGAATGGCCTCATCCAGCACCGTAACGCGGTTTACCGTGCCTTTGTCACCGTTGATCACCAGCGCCAGCGTGTCGCCCTTCAGCGCTTCGTAATAGCGAACAATGTTACCATTCTCGGTTTTCATGCCGCTGCGCAGGCGATAATCACTGCTCAGGGCGTCCTGAATAGCATCCTGATCCAGCGCCGTCGCGGCGGTAATGTTCCCCACGCCCTGCTCAGTCACTTCCGTTGATGATCCAAACCAGTTCCACGGATACGCAGCGGACCAGTTAATGGAGGAGAGCGTAGAACAGCCCGTCAGGGCCAGCGGGAGAGCGCATAAAAGTAAACGCAGCGATTTCATTGAAACGTCCTTACGTGTTAAATCAACGCTTGTTGGAGTGCGACTTCTGCAAAAAGTGCCGTATTAATCATCCTGAAGGGCGAAACAGGCGCGAAGACGCGGATTGGTCAGCAGCCACAGCAGCGCCACAACATCCGCCACCACCAGCGCAATACCAATGCCCGTAAGCGGCTCACCGTACCACCAGAGTACCGGCTGCCAGAAGAGCAGCGCAATCTGAGCGAGGATCAGCAGCCAGCGCAGCGCCCGCCACAAGCGTGGGATCGCCTGGCGTCGGCCGCTGCACAAAAAAGCCACCACCGCCGGTACGCCCGGCAATAAGCCGAGCCAGAACGCATCGTGATCGGGATAGAAGAGATGCAGCAGCGTATCGCCCTGCCCGCGCGACGCGGCGGCCATCACAAACAGAACCCAGGTACGGGCCTGAAGCAGCAGAACGCACCAGAATAAAAAGGGCAACCTGACGCGACCCTGCTCGTCATAATCTGCCGGATGGATCTCAGTACTCTTCATCTTCGATCAGACGCTTACCTAAACTCAGCACGTCAGAATGTTCATAGCCCAGACGCTCGTACATGCCCAGCACCACGTCGTTATCTTCCCGTACCATGATCTGGATTTTCGGACAGCCGCGGGCGATCAGCTTCTTCTCGAGACGATTGAGCAGCGCGTTGGCAATACCGCGCCCCCGGTATTCCGGGTGAACGCCCAGATAATAGGCCGAGCCGCGATGACCGTCATAACCGCCCATCACCGTGCCTACGACTTCGCCGTTGACTTCAGCAACCAGAAACAGACTGACGTCGTGATTCACCTTCCGCTCAATGTCCATTTCCGGATCGTTCCACGGACGCAGCAGATCGCAGCGCTCCCAAAGGGTGATCACCTCTTCGAAATCTTCCTGGCGAAAAACGCGTATCTCCATGGTATTAACCGCCTTTTCGGGTTTAAAAACAGTGATTATGGCGTGAACCGTGCCTTTAGCCAATAACCGGGGAAAATCTCGCCAAAATTTGGCATAATGTCACTTTGTCACGTATTGAAATGAAAAGTAAAACAATTCTCAATAAGGACTGTCGTAACGCTAAACGCGATACGATATAACACCAGGACCCCATTTTTTAGTATTCAGGCCGCATGAGCACATTCAAACCATTAAAAGCACTCACATCGCGTCGTCAGGTTCTCAAAGCGGGGCTGGCGGCCTTAACGTTAACGGGCATCGCAAAGCAGGCTCAGGCAAAAGACGAGAGCACGCTCAAAACCAGTAACGGACACAGCAAACCCAAAACCAAAAAACCCGGTGCGAAGCGTCTGGTGATGCTTGACCCGGGCCACGGTGGAATTGATACCGGCGCCATCGGCAAAAACGGTTCGAAAGAAAAACACGTCGTGCTGGCGATTGCAAAAAATGTGCGCGCAATTTTACGCAGCAACGGCATTGACGCCCGTCTGACGCGCTCTGGCGACACCTTTATTCCGCTGTATGACCGGGTGGAGATCGCCCACCAGCACGGCGCGGATCTGTTTATGTCGATTCACGCCGACGGCTTTACCAACCCTTCAGCGGCGGGCGCCTCGGTGTTTGCGCTGTCCAACCGTGGCGCCAGTAGCGCCATGGCGAAATACCTCTCCGACCGTGAAAACCGGGCGGATGAAGTCGCCGGGAAAAAAGCCACCGACAAAGATCACCTGTTACAGCAGGTGCTGTTCGACCTCGTGCAGACGGATACCATCAAAAACAGCCTGACGCTCGGCTCGCACATCCTGAAGAAAATTAAGCCGGTGCATCGTCTGCACAGTAAAAGCACCGAACAGGCGGCATTTGTGGTGCTGAAATCACCGTCTATTCCCTCCGTGCTGGTGGAAACCTCGTTTATCACCAACCCGGATGAAGAGCGTCTTCTCGGCACCACGGCGTTTCGCCAGAAGATCGCCAACGCCATCGCCTCTGGCATTATCAGTTACTTCAACTGGTTCGATAACCAAAAAGCGCACTCCAGGAAACGTTGATGAAACCTAATGCTCAACTGGTTAAAACCTTCCTGCTGCAGCTGCAGGATGAGATTTGCCGCAAACTGGCTGCCGCGGACGGCGGTGAATTCCAGGAAGATAACTGGCAGCGTGAAGCCGGCGGCGGCGGGCGCAGCCGGGTGCTGCGCAATGGCGGTATCTTTGAACAGGCGGGCGTGAATTTCTCCCACGTCCACGGAGACGCCATGCCCGCGTCTGCAACCGCGCACCGTCCTGAACTTGCGGGCCGCAGTTTTGAAGCGATGGGCGTCTCGCTGGTGGTGCATCCACACAACCCGTTTGTGCCGACCAGCCACGCCAACGTCCGCTTTTTCATTGCGGAAAAACCGGGGGCCGATCCGGTCTGGTGGTTTGGCGGCGGTTTCGACCTTACGCCTTACTACGGTTTCGAAGAGGATGCCGTGCACTGGCACACCACCGCGCGGAACCTCTGCCTGCCGTTTGGCGAAGACATCTACCCGAAGTTTAAAAAATGGTGCGACGACTACTTCTACCTGAAGCATCGCGACGAGCAGCGCGGCATTGGCGGGCTGTTCTTTGACGATCTGAACACGCCTGATTTTGATACCGCGTTCCGCTTTATGCGCGCGGTGGGCGAAGGGTATACCGACGCTTATCTGCCCATCGTCGAACGCCGTAAAGACACTAACTACGGCGTGCGCGAGCGCGAATTCCAGCTTTATCGTCGCGGGCGCTACGTGGAGTTTAATCTGGTGTGGGATCGCGGAACGCTGTTTGGCCTGCAGACCGGCGGGCGCACGGAATCGATTTTGATGTCGATGCCGCCGCTGGTGCGCTGGGAATACTGCTACGAGCCAAAAGAAGGCAGCCCGGAGGCTGCCTTGCGCGAGTTCCTGAAAGTACGCGACTGGGTTTAACTGCCGGATGGCGCTGCGCTTATCCGGCCTGGTCAACCCGTAGGTCGGGTAAGCGAACGCGCCACCCGACACCACGCGCTTACAGCGGCTGGGTCTGCGCCTCAACCACCGCCAGGGCCACCATATTCACGATACGGCGCACAGAGGCAATTGGCGTTAACACATGCACCGGTTTCGCCACGCCCATCAGCACCGGCCCTACGGTCACCCCTTCAGAGCTGGAGACGCGCAGCAGGTTGTAGCTGATACGCGCCGCTTCCACGTTCGGCATAATCAGGATATTCGCCGATCCTTTCAGCGGGCTGTCCGGCATACGTTCGTTACGGATGCTTTCCACCAGTGCCGCATCACCGTGCATTTCCCCGTCAATCATCAGCTCCGGCGCGCGCTCGCGCACCAGCGCCAGCGTCTCACGCATTTTGCAGGCCGCCGCAGATTTAGACGAACCAAAATTAGAGTGCGACAGCAGCGCCACCTTCGGCTCGATACCAAAGCGGCGCACGGTCTCTGCGGCCATCACGGTGATTTCCGCCAGCTCGTCCGGGCTCGGATCGTCGTTAACGTAGGTGTCAGCGATAAAGGTGTTGCCGCTCGGCAGCAGCAGGGCATTCATCGCTCCGGCGGTATGAACCCCGTCACGATAGCCGAAGATCTCCTGCACCACGCTAAAGTGCTCGTGATAATCGCCGATGGTGCCGCAGATCAATGCGTCCGCTTCACCGCGATGGACCATGATCGCGCCGATCACTGTCGTGTTGCTGATGACGGCTTTCTGCGCCTGCTCCTGGGTGATCCCCCGACGCTTCATGATCGCGTAGTATTCGCTCCAGTACTCTTTAAAGCGCGGATCGGATTCGTTGTTGACGATTTCGAAGTCGACGCCCGGCTTAATCTGCAGACCCAGCTTCTGAATGCGCATCTCAATCACGCTCGGACGACCAATCAGGATCGGCTTCGCCAGACCTAAGGTGATCAGCTCCTGGGTAGCGTGCAGCACGCGCGCCTCTTCCCCTTCCGCCAGCACCACGCGCTTCGCGTCAGCACGCGCCTGCGAGAAGATCGGCTTCATGAACAGGTTGGTTTTATAGACAAACTCGGTGAGCTTATCGACGTAAGCGTCAAAATCCTGAATCGGACGCGTCGCCACGCCGGAATCCATCGCCGCTTTGGCCACCGCTGGCGCAATTTTGACAATCAGGCGCGGGTCAAACGGTTTAGGAATGATGTAGTCCGGGCCAAAGCTCAGATCCTGATCGCCGTAGGCGGAGGCCACCACTTCGCTCTGCTCGGCGTGGGCCAGTTCCGCAATGGCGTGCACGGCGGCAAGCTTCATCTCTTCGTTGATCGCCGTTGCGCCAACGTCCAGTGCGCCGCGGAAGATGAACGGGAAGCAGAGCACGTTGTTGACCTGGTTCGGGTAGTCGGAACGGCCGGTACAGATAATGGCATCTTCACGCACCGCTTTCGCCAGCGGCGGCAGAATTTCCGGCTCCGGGTTCGCCAGGGCCAGGATCATTGGCGCGCGCGCCATCTTCTTCACCATCTCCTGGGTCAGCACTTTCGGGCCCGAGCAGCCGAGGAAGATATCCGCGCCGTCAATGACGTCCTCGAGCGTGCGCTTGCCGTCGTCTTCGACTGCATACGCCGCTTTGGTTTCCGCCATGTTGGGCTCGCGGTCTTTATAGATCACGCCTTTAGAATCACAGACCACGATGTTGTGCTTCTGCATACCCAGCGCCACCAGCAGGTTCATACAGGCGATGGCCGCCGCACCTGCGCCAGAAACCACCATGCGCACGTCAGAGAGATTTTTTTCCACCACGCGCAGACCGTTCAGAATCGCGGCGGTGCTGATAATCGCGGTGCCGTGCTGGTCATCATGGAACACGGGAATGTTCATACGCTCGCGCAGTTTCTGCTCGATATAGAAACATTCCGGCGCTTTGATGTCTTCCAGGTTAATCCCGCCGAAGGTCGGCTCCAGCGCGGCCACCACGTTAATGAATTTGTCAGGATCAAGCTCGTCCACCTCGATATCAAACACGTCGATACCGGCGAATTTCTTGAACAGCACGCCTTTCCCTTCCATCACCGGTTTACCCGCCAGGGCACCGATGTTACCGAGACCGAGTACCGCCGTACCGTTAGAGATAACGGCCACAAGGTTGCCGCGCGCGGTGTATTTGTAGGCCGCCAGCGGGTCTTTTTCGATTTCCAGACACGGTGCCGCAACGCCTGGCGAATAGGCCAGCGCCAGATCGCGCTGGGTTGCCAGCGGCTTGGTTGGGGAGACCTGGATTTTGCCCGGGACAGGGAACTCGTGAAAATCGAGGGCACTCTGTTTTAACTGATCGTCCATCTTGTTATTCCTTTTACGTATCGGTCAGATAGTATCGCCTCAGGACAGCACATAAACTTTGAAGGCTGCCAAACTCTCACCATCACACATTAAAAATTGTTATCAATTTATAACAGCCATGTTACCCGTCTCAAAAGCAATGCCTCCCCCGTCTGCTATGCTTTTTTGTTAAGTCCATCATGATTTTCTCAGAAGTGTGAACTAACGCACTCATCTAACTCTTTTATTTCCAAGGAGTAATCATTTATGAACCAGCTAGACGGCATCAAACAATTCACTACCGTGGTTGCAGACAGCGGCGATATCGAGTCGATTCGCCACTATCAGCCGGAAGATGCGACCACCAACCCTTCGCTTCTGCTCAAGGCTGCCGGGCTTGCCCATTTTAGTCATCTGATTGATGACGCCATTGCCTACGGTAAACAGCGCGGGAAAACACAGGAACAGCAGGTTGCCGAAGCCAGCGACAAGCTGGCGGTTAATTTCGGTGCGGAAATTCTGAAAAGCATCCCGGGACGCGTCTCCACCGAAGTGGACGCCCGCCTCTCGTTCGATAAAGAAAAGAGCATCAATAAGGCCCGCCGCCTGGTCGAACTCTACCAGGAACAGGGGATCGATAAATCACGCATTCTGATCAAACTGGCGTCGACCTGGGAAGGCATCCGCGCGGCAGAGGTGCTGGAAAAAGAGGGGATCCACTGCAACCTGACGCTGCTGTTCTCCTTTGCTCAGGCACGTGCCTGTGCCGAAGCCGGCGTGTTCCTGGTCTCACCGTTTGTCGGCCGCATCTACGACTGGTACCAGGCGAAACAGCCGATGGATCCGTACGTGGTGGATGAGGATCCGGGCGTGAAATCGGTCCGTAATATCTACGACTATTACAAGCAGCACCGCTATGAAACCATCGTGATGGGGGCCAGCTTCCGCCGTACCGAGCAGATCCTCGCCCTGGCCGGCTGCGACCGTCTGACCATCTCCCCTAACCTGCTGAAAGAGCTACAGGACAAAGAAGAGACGGTTATCCGCAAGCTGATCCCCACCTCTACCGTGCTGCCAAAACCGAAAGCCATGACCGAAGCCGAATTCCGCTGGGAGCACAATCAGGACGCCATGGCCGTGGAAAAACTGGCGGAAGGTATCCGCCTGTTCGCCGTTGACCAGCGCAAACTTGAAGATCTTCTCGCCGCCAAACTTTAACCTTGCCACGGAGTGAACTATGTCCCGTAAAGAGCTAGCCAATGCCATTCGCGCCCTCAGCATGGATGCCGTGCAAAAAGCCAATTCCGGCCATCCCGGCGCGCCAATGGGCATGGCTGATATTGCCGAAGTGTTGTGGAACGACTTTCTGAAACACAACCCCAATGACCCCACCTGGTACGACCGCGACCGTTTTATTCTCTCCAACGGCCACGCCTCGATGCTGCTCTACAGCCTGCTGCATCTTTCCGGCTATGACCTGCCGCTCGAGGAGCTGAAAAACTTCCGCCAGCTGCACTCAAAAACGCCGGGTCACCCGGAAATTGGCTATACGCCTGGGGTAGAAACGACCACCGGGCCGCTCGGTCAGGGGCTGGCTAATGCTGTCGGGCTGGCGATTGCCGAGCGCACGCTGGCGGCGCAGTTTAACCAGCCGGGGCACGACATTGTCGATCACTACACGTACGTGTTTATGGGTGACGGCTGTCTGATGGAGGGGATTTCCCATGAAGTCTGTTCCCTGGCGGGCACCCTGGGGCTGGGTAAGTTGATTGGCTTCTACGATCACAACGGTATCTCCATCGACGGGGAAACCGAGGGCTGGTTCACCGACGACACGGCAAAACGCTTCGAAGCCTACCACTGGCACGTGGTGCATGAGATCGACGGCCACGATCCTGAGGCGGTGAAAAAAGCGATTCAGGAAGCGCAAAGCGTGAAGGACAAACCGTCGCTGATTATCTGCCGCACGGTTATCGGCTTTGGTTCACCGAACAAGGCCGGCAAGGAAGAGGCGCACGGCGCGGCGCTGGGTGAAGAGGAAGTGGCGCTGACCCGGCAAAAACTGGGCTGGAAACATCCGCCGTTTGAGATCCCGAAAGAGATTTACCGGGCGTGGGACGCCCGTGAAGCGGGTGAAAAAGCCCAGCAGGCCTGGAACGAGAAGTTTGCCGCATACAAAAAAGCACACCCGGAACTGGCCGCCGAATTCTCTCGCCGCATGAGCGGTGGCCTGCCGGAAGACTGGGACGATAAAACCCAGGCGCTGATTGAAAACCTGCAGTCCAACCCGGCGAAAATCGCCACCCGTAAGGCTTCGCAAAACACGCTGAATGCCATTGGTCCGCTGCTGCCCGAACTGCTTGGCGGCTCGGCGGATCTGGCCCCAAGTAACCTGACCATCTGGTCCGGCTCGAAATCGCTGAAAGAGGACATTGCCGGGAACTACATCCACTACGGCGTGCGCGAATTCGGGATGACCGCCATTGCCAACGGCATCGCTCATCACGGTGGTTTCGTGCCCTACACCGCCACCTTCCTGATGTTTGTCGAATATGCCCGTAACGCAGCACGCATGGCGGCCTTAATGAAGGCGCGACAGATTATGGTCTATACCCATGACTCCATTGGTCTCGGGGAAGATGGCCCCACGCACCAGGCGGTTGAACAACTGGCGAGCCTGCGCTTAACGCCAAACTTCAGCACCTGGCGTCCGTGCGATCAGGTTGAAGCAGCGGTCGGCTGGAAGCTGGCGGTGGAGCGCCACAATGGCCCAACGGCATTAATTCTGTCACGCCAGAACCTGACGCAGATTGAACGCACCCCGGAGCAGGTGAAAAATATCGCCCGCGGCGGCTACATCCTGAAAGACAGCGGCGGCAAGCCGGACGTGATCCTGATTGCGACTGGTTCAGAAGTCGAAATCACGGTGAAAGCGGCAGAAAAACTGACCGCCGAAGGTCACGCGGTGCGCGTGGTATCCCTGCCCTCAACGGATATTTTTGACGCCCAGGATGAGGCGTACCGTGAGTCGGTGCTGCCCTCTAACGTCGCGGCGCGCGTGGCGGTTGAAGCCGGTATTGCCGACTACTGGTACAAATATGTCGGCCTTAAAGGGGCGATTGTGGGCATGCGCGGCTACGGTGAGTCCGCCCCTGCCGACAAGCTGTTCCCGTATTTTGGTTTCACCGTTGAGAACGTGGTAGAGAAGGCGCTGAGCGTGCTGTAGTGCGGTCTGTTTATTGCCGGGTGGCGCTATCGCTTACCCGGCAAAGCTACCGCGTGATCCACAACGTGGGCCAGGCATCTGGCCCATTCCAGTTATCGCAGCTGGGCTCCTCGGCATAACGCACCAGGCGGAAACGCTGGCCGTCAAAACGCCAGCGCGTCTGGATGCCACAATCTCCCAAACCGCGCCCGAGCGCCAGCGTGGTCAGTTCGCGCGTCTTCTCATCGAAGCTGGCGTTCATTAACTCCATTTCACTGCTGCCACTCGACGGCGTAAACGGCAGACGTAGCCTGACGCTGCGGGCAGAGAACGGTTTTTTACGTGACACCAGCCATGCCAGATCGACGGTGTTATAGGCCCCCGCCTCGCAGCTGACGATCAACAGCGCTTTTTCATCGGTTAACGCGGTGACGCGCACTTCGCGGCGGTTAGGATCCAGCGAGCACTGGCTGCTGTTCATCCGCCCGGTGCCATAATCCAGCAGGTCATTCAGTTCGGCGTGGGAAAGCGGTGTTGGAGTAGGATTAACGGTCGCCACCTTTTTCAGGGCGGGTGCGGGCGGCACGCTTAACGGCGGATCGTCACCTTTCTTAATCCACGCGGTTTCACTGCCGACACGCTTTTGCTGGGCATCAATAAACAGCAGTGCGGCTTTCAGACCGCTCAGAGAAATCACCTGCTTACCGCCGCGCAGGGTCAGGGCCTTCCCTTCCTGAATATTTTTCAGAAAGGCGGTGATGGTGGCCGCGTCGTCCGTTTTCAGGTGCCATGGCGTGAGCTGCCAGCGCTGCTTGTCCAGCTTCAGAGGCACATTGTCCAGCAGCAGCCGGGTGGCAATCTCCGGCTCTTTGACGGAGGGCGTATCCAGCCCGCCGAGATCGATACGCAGCGTGGCATCCGTTTTCGCGCCGGCGCTTCGGGTGAGCGTCATGACCAGCCCCCGGTGTTCGCCGGTGTTGCGGGCCAGGCAAAAGTTCTGGTTATTACAGGTCACCTGCCAGTCAGAGAAAGCTTGCTGAGCAGGCGCAGCCCGCACCTGCGGCGCGAGGAGCAGACAAAACAGGGAAAATAAAAAGACGCTATAGCGCATGAATGACACAATCCCGGAACGAAAACGCGTAACTGGGCAGTATCTTCGTGTTCCGGCCGGGTCGTCTCAATCGGATTTATCGGATAGATTTATCCGAAAAACACTCTACATCCGTTCGAAAGTGGTATTCATTAAGCCGGTACTCTGCAAATACTGCAGCAATATCACTGCTTTACCATCCCTGATTTCGCCTGAACGCATCATTTCCAGCGCCCGGGAGAAAGGCAACTCCAGCACCTCGATATCTTCATCCTCCACGCCACCGCCCCGGTGCGTACGCTGGGCGTCGCTGTATTCCGCAATGAAGAAATGGATAAGTTCCGTGACGCCGCCTGGGGACATGTAGAGCTCAAAGACCTTTTTGACCTCGCCCACTTCAAAGCCGGTTTCTTCTACGGCCTCTTTGCGGATGCAGACTTCCGGCTCATCGTCATCAAGCAGGCCCGCGCAGGTTTCAATCAGACGTCCGTCAGGGTTGCCGTTTACCCACGTCGCCACCCTGAACTGACGGATCAGCACCACGCTCTGCTTTTCACGGTTATAGAGCAGAATGGTCGCCCCGTTACCCCGGTCGTAAACCTCGCGCTTATGGCGGATCACTTCACCGTTATTACGCGTAAGATCGTAGGTGATGTTACGCAGGACAAAGTAGTTTTCAGAGAGAATTTTGTCTTTGATAACGTCAATTTTCAGGGTCATACGGGCTCCACGACATAATGAGTGGTCCTATACTACGCCGTGAATCCCGCTTTGTCGCCCGCCGCTTTAATGATGTTTCGGAGCGCTAACCCCAAGCCAGTCGAGTATCCCTTGCGCCGCATGACGCCCTTCCGCCATCGCGGTCACCACCAGATCCGCGCCGCGAACCGCATCACCGCCGGCGAAAATATGTGGGTTGCTCGTCTGGTAACGGTAGCGGCTTTCGACCGAGGCCACGATGCGTCCCCACTCATCCGTTTCAACACCCTGCGCCTGCAGCCACGGCATCGCGTGCGGGTTAAAACCAAACGCCATGATCACCGCATCAGCCTCCATTACAAACTCGCTGCCGGGCACCGGAACGGGCCGACGCCGACCCTGCGCATCCGGCTCACCGAGCCGGGTACGCAGCATCCGGATACCGTTGACCTTCCCGTCAGGAGCCTGCGTCAGCTCAACCGACTGGACATTAAATTCAAATGCTGCCCCCTCTTCTCTGGCGTTCTTCACCTCTTTCTTCGACCCCGGCATGTTGGCCTCATCCCGGCGATAGGCGCAGGTCACCTTCGCGGCGCCATGGCGTAGCGCGGTACGTACGCAGTCCATGGCGGTATCGCCCCCACCGAGCACCACCACGTTCAGCCCACGGGTATCGATGAATGGTTCGCTGGCCGTTGCGTCCAGCCCCATCACATGCCGCGTGTTGCCCACCAGGAAAGGCAACGCGTCATAGACCCCTGGCGCATCTTCGTGCGGGATACCGGCCTTCATCGAGCGATAGGTACCCACGCCAATGAACAGGGCGTCGTACTCGTCCTTTAACTGTGACATCGGCACGTCCTTGCCCACCTCGCAGTTCAGCGCAAAGCGGATCCCCATCGCGGTAAATATCTCCCTGCGCCGCGCAAGCAGCGATTTGTCCAGCTTGAATGCCGGAATGCCAAAAGTGAGTAAACCGCCGATTTCCGGATGCCGGTCATAGACCGTCACGCTCACCCCGCTGCGCGCCAGCACGTCGGCGCAAGCCAGCCCGGCAGGCCCCGCGCCGACGATCGCGACACGTTTACCCGTCGGCGTGACGGCGGACATATCCGGCCGCCAGCCCATCGCCAGCGCCCTGTCGGCGATATAGCGCTCGATGTTGCCGATGGTAACGGCCCCCGCTTCATCACGAAGCGTGCAGGCCCCTTCGCATAACCGGTCCTGCGGGCAGACGCGGCCGGTTATTTCAGGCAAGCAGTTGGTCTGATGAGAAAGTTCGACCGCGCCGGCAATATCCCCCGCATTCAGACGCTCAATCCACTGCGGGATGTGGTTATGCAGCGGGCAGGTCCATTCGCAAATGCTGTGCTCTCCGCACTTCAGGCAGCGCGACGCCTCGCGGGCGGCCTGTTCGGCCCGAAACGGCAGGTAAATTTCGTGAAAATGGCTAATGCGTTCCGCGGCAGGCAGTTTGTCGGGCTCACCGCGGGGCAGAGACATCTGCATCTGCTGCAGCTTACTGCGCGGGAGCTCGTCTCTGACGACCTCTCCATGCCAGGGCTGGACCGACAGGCAGGCCGCACGCTGGCGGCGCGATTTGACCAGCGTGTCCAGCACGGCAGGTGTCGCAAGGGAGAGGACATCAGCCGGGCAGTTTTCGATACAGGCCGGGCCCTGTGGACGCGTCAGGCAGAGATCGCATTTATTCGCCGAGGCCTTCACGCCGCCGTGGTCGAGCGGGGTGACGATGATCTCCATCGTGCCAAACGGGCAAGCTACCGCGCAGGCCTTGCAGCCGATGCATTTTTGTTGATTCACCTGTACGCTGTCATCGCGTTTGCTGATGGCGCCGTTCGGGCAGCTCTGTGCGCAGGGCGCATTTTCACAATGATGACATGTAACGGGGCTTCGCTTCCCGCCGGACCTCAGGACCGTAATACGGGGATGAAAATGGCGCTCGCTCAGAACGTGTTGCTCACCGTTGTGCGCCATGACGCAGGCCACTTCGCAGGCGCGACACCCAATGCATTGCTGGCTGTTAGCCATAATAAAACGATTCATAACCACACCTGTTTTTGCTTCAATATCCTTATTCTTTATAAGAGTATGGTATTTACGCATCACGGCGCGTTCGGGCAATGTGCAAATGCCCGGAAGACCCAATTATTTCCAGTGAACCTGTGGCAGATCAATTTTATTCAGAGAGCCGTTCTGTGACCGTTAAACGACCCGTATCCGCAAGCCTTGCCTGGGCTTTCTTTTCGATCATTGTCTTATCCGCGCTGACCAGTACCGTCGCACTGCTGACGCTGGCCAGCAGCCAGCGTGATGCCGAGGCGATTAATATTGCGGGTTCGCTGCGCATGCAGAGCTATCGACTGGGCTATGAGATGCAGCGCAACAGCCCTTCCCTTGCCGCGCACCGCGAGCACTGGCAACAGACGTTGCGCGCGCCAGCACTGCAGAAGCTGGACCGCTGGTACGTCCCGGACAATGTTAACGCCCGCTATCAGCAGCTGCAGGTGGCCTGGCAGGAGATGGATAAACGTATCGCCCGCGGCGACAGCGCCTGGTATCAGACCCACATTGAGGATTTTGTCGGCCGCATTGATGCCTTTGTGCTCGCCCTGCAGCACTACACCGAGCATAAAATCCAGACGGTGACCCTGCTCTCCCTGGCCGGCGCGCTGGGGATCCTGCTGCTGACGCTGTTTACCCTGCGCCGCATTCGTCGTCAGGTGGTGTTACCGCTTAACAATCTGGTGGCCGCCAGTGAACGGATTGAGCGCGGAGAATTTGCCACCCCTGCGCCGGATACCGCCCTGCCGAATGAACTGGGCCAGCTTTCGCGCGCCTTCAACCACATGTCCGGCGAGTTAGCGACGCTCTACCGCTCGCTTGAAGCCTCGGTTGCGGAAAAAACGCGGCATTTGCATGACGCCCACCAGCAGCTCGACATGCTGTTCAAGTGCTCTCAGGCGCTGAATACCGGCCAGATAGACAGCCACTGTTTCCGGCATATCCTGCAGATTGTCCATGACTATACGCAGATGAACTATCTGGAACTGCGCACCAGCGACGACTGGCGGCTGTGTGAAGGGACGGCGTCACGCGACATCCCGCTGCAAAACCTGCCGGTAGTGATGCAGGACACGCTCTACGGCGAGCTGCGCTGGCAAAGCGAGACGGACAGCGTCCCTCTCCCTCTGATGAGAAGCGTGGCGACCATGCTCGGGCGCGGACTGTACTTTAACCAGGCGCAGAAGCATTACCAGCAGCTGCTGCTGATGGAAGAGCGCGCCACCATTGCCCGCGAACTGCATGACTCGCTGGCGCAGGTGCTGTCGTATCTGCGCATTCAGCTTACGCTGCTGAAACGCGCCGTGCCGGAGGAGAACACCCCGGCGCAGACCATCATTACCGATTTCTCCCGCGAGCTGAACAACGCCTGGCAGCAGTTGCGCGAGCTGCTCACCACCTTCCGCCTGACGCTGAACCACGCGAATTTACCCGCGGCGTTGCAGGAGTCTCTTGACGCGCTGCAGAGCCAGACGCAGGCGAAGCTGCACCTCGACTGTCGCCTCTCCTCGCTGGCGCTCGACGCGCAAAAGCAGGTTCATCTGTTACAGATCGTGCGTGAGGCGGTGTTGAACGCCATTAAGCACGCGCAGGCCAGCGAGATCACCGTGAGCTGCGTGACGGCTGTGGACGGTACGCACCGCGTCAGCATTCGTGACAATGGCATCGGGATTGGCGAAGCCAGCGAGCCGCCGGGACACTACGGTCTGAACATTATGCGTGAACGCGCGCAACGGCTTGGGGGAGCACTGCACTTTTCGCAGCCACAAAACGGGGGCACGCTGGTCAGCGTCACGTTCCCCGTGCAGCAGGCACCGGCGGGTAAATAACGGTAAAGGAGGAAGCGCAGGGAAAAGCGCATGATAATTTACACTATCTCCTTTTTTTCTCCACGTTTGACCTGAGCCTTACCGCTAAAGTTATGCGGGCAATAAACAATAATGACGAGCAGCAAAACGAGGTCACTTTTTCATGGCGAATTTTTTTATCGATCGCCCCATTTTTGCCTGGGTAATTGCCATTCTGTTGTGTCTGACAGGAGTCCTGGCAATTACGTCACTTCCCGTTGAGCAATATCCCGATCTGGCTCCGCCTAACGTGCGTGTCACCGCAAACTATCCCGGCGCGTCCGCACAAACGCTGGAAAATACCGTGACGCAGGTTATCGAGCAGAACATGACGGGTCTGGATAACCTGATGTACATGTCCTCGCAAAGTAGCGCCACCGGTCAGGCAACGGTGACCCTGAGCTTCAAGGCAGGCACTGACCCGGATGAAGCGGTGCAGCAGGTACAAAACCAGCTGCAGTCGGCCATGCGCAAACTGCCCCAGGCGGTACAGAACCAGGGCGTGACCGTGCGTAAAACTGGCGACACCAATATTTTGACCATCGCGTTTGTCTCGACAGATGGCTCGATGGATAAACAGGATATCGCGGACTACGTCGCCAGTAATATTCAGGATCCGCTCAGCCGTATTAACGGCGTCGGGGATATCGACGCTTACGGTTCACAATATTCAATGCGCATCTGGCTCGATCCCAACAAGCTCAACAGCTACCAGATGACGGCAACCGACGTGACGGATGCCATCAAAGCCCAGAACGCCCAGATTGCCGTAGGGCAGCTCGGGGGAACCCCGTCCGTTGATAAACAGGCCCTGAACGCCACCATTAATTCGCAATCCCTGCTGCAGACACCGGAGCAGTTCCGCAACATCACTCTGCGGGTGAATCAGGATGGGTCGGAAGTGCGTCTGGGCGATGTCGCCACGGTGGAAATGGGCGCAGAAAAGTACGACTACCTGAGCCGCTTTAATGGCAATCAGGCCTCCGGTCTGGGGATTAAGCTGGCCTCCGGCGCGAACGAAATGGCCACGGCGAAACTGGTGTTAGACCGTCTGGATGAGCTGTCGCAGTATTTCCCGCACGGGCTGGAGTACAAAGTCGCCTATGAAACCACCTCCTTCGTTAAAGCGTCGATTGAGGACGTGGTGAAAACCCTGCTGGAAGCCATCGCGCTGGTGTTCCTGGTCATGTACCTGTTCCTGCAAAACTTCCGCGCGACGCTGATCCCAACCATTGCCGTTCCTGTGGTGCTGCTCGGGACCTTTTCGGTGCTTTACGCGTTCGGCTATAGCATTAACACCCTGACGATGTTCGCGATGGTGCTGGCGATTGGCCTGCTGGTGGACGATGCCATCGTGGTGGTTGAAAACGTCGAGCGCATCATGAGCGAAGAAGGACTCTCTCCGCGCCAGGCGACGCGCAAATCGATGGGTCAAATTCAGGGGGCGCTAGTCGGTATTGCGATGGTGCTCTCGGCGGTCTTTATCCCGATGGCCTTCTTTGGCGGCACCACCGGGGCGATTTACCGTCAGTTCTCCATTACCATCGTCTCGGCAATGGTGCTCTCCGTGCTGGTGGCGCTGATCCTCACCCCCGCGCTGTGCGCCACCATCCTGAAACCGCTGCATAAAGGGGAACATCACGGTCAGAAAGGGTTCTTCGGCTGGTTTAACCGGATGTTCAACCGCAATGCCGCCCGGTATGAATCTGCCGTCGGTCGCGTGCTGCACCGCAGCCTGCGCTGGATGATGATTTACGTTGTGCTGCTGGGCGGGATGGTCTGGCTGTTCCTGCACCTGCCCACCTCATTCCTGCCGATGGAAGACCGGGGCATGTTCACCACCTCGGTGCAGCTCCCGAGTGGCGCAACGCAGCAGCAAACGCTGAAAGTGGTGCAGAAAGTGGAGCAGTACTTCTTCACCAAAGAGAAGGATAACGTGGTCTCCGTCTTCTCCACCGTCGGGTCCGGCCCGGGCGGGAACGGGCAAAACGTCGCCCGCATGTTCGTTCGCCTGAAGGACTGGGACGAACGCGATAGCAAAACGGGGACATCATTTGCCATTATTGAGCGTGCGACAAAAGCCTTTGCGCACATTAAAGAAGCCCGTGTCTTTGCCAGCAGCCCACCGGCCATCAGCGGGCTGGGCAGTTCCGCCGGGTTTGATATGGAGCTCCAGGATCACGCCGGTGCGGGCCATACGGCGCTGATGGCGGCGCGCGATAAGCTGCTGGCGCTCGCAGGCAACGATCCGGGCCTGACCCGCGTTCGCCATAACGGTCTGGATGACAGCCCGCAGCTTCAGGTGGATATCGATCAGCGCAAGGCGCAGGCCCTGGGCGTGTCGATTAACGATATCAACGACACCCTGCAAACGGCGTGGGGCTCGAGCTATGTGAATGACTTTATGGATCGCGGCCGCGTGAAAAAAGTGTATGTCCAGTCCGCCGCGCCATTCCGTATGCTGCCGGATGATATAAACCGCTGGTTTGTCAGAAACAGTGCCGGGGGAATGGTGCCGTTCTCTGCCTTTGCGACTTCACACTGGGAGAGCGGTTCGCCGCGTCTGGAGCGCTATAACGGCTATTCCGCGGTTGAAATCGTCGGGGAAGCCGCGCCAGGCGTGAGTACCGGTACGGCCATGGACATCATGGAAAAACTGGTGCAACAGTTGCCTGCCGGTTTTGGTCTGGAGTGGACGGCCATGTCATACCAGGAGCGCCTCTCCGGAGCACAGGCACCGGCACTTTACGCGCTCTCTCTGCTGGTGGTCTTCCTCTGTCTTGCCGCACTGTATGAAAGCTGGTCAGTGCCGTTCTCGGTCATGCTGGTGGTGCCCCTTGGTGTCATTGGCGCCCTGCTCGCCACCTGGATGCGTGGTCAGGAGAACGATGTCTACTTCCAGGTCGGGCTGCTCACCGTGATTGGGCTGTCGGCGAAAAACGCCATTCTGATCGTTGAGTTTGCCAACGAGATGAATGCCAAAGGCCACGAGCTGATGGCCGCCACGCTGCACGCCAGCCGTCAGCGCCTGCGCCCGATCCTGATGACCTCGCTGGCGTTTGTTTTTGGCGTACTGCCGATGGCAACCAGCACCGGCGCAGGCTCCAGCAGCCAGCATGCGGTCGGCACAGGGGTCATGGGCGGTATGATTTCGGCGACCGTCCTGGCCATCTATTTTGTTCCGCTGTTCTTTGTGCTGGTGCGTCGCCGCTTCCCGCTAAAGGAACGTCCGGAGTAAGTGGTTGAAATAAAAAAAAGGCGGCTTATTCGGCCGCCTTTTTATTGTGTGATTTATTCACACTATGGTTATTTTACTTATTTAAGTGCTCTTGCAATTCTTACTGAATGTCATTTACGAAGCATGCCTTCGATAAAATCTTTCCAGTTCCCCAGTTCACGTTCAATCATAACAACCTCTCTTATTATTATGCGCATTCTACAAAAACGTATCATCATTGTGAAGACTATTTAACCAATTGCTGCGATTGTACCCCACGTCATACGGGGATTTATGATAAATATGAACGGAGAGCCCTCAATTTTTTGTGACGGCCAGCAATATTCTGAAATAACCCTACTAACGGGTGAGTTTTATTTTACCCGCTGAGTTTATTCGACATTTAAAGCTTATGGACATCTATGCTTAAAGGATGAAAGAATATTCAGCGTACAGTTGTTAGTTGAATTAAGATGACGCATAAATCCAGACGATTCCTGAATGTGTTATATTCCACTTAAGGATATATCTTCGAATTTACTGAACATTTAATCACCAGAACGACAAAAGGATTCATCATGGTTGTGATGTACGGCATTAAAAATTGCGACACCATCAAAAAAGCCCGCCGCTGGCTGGAGGCGAACAACGTAGAGTACCGTTTCCACGATTACCGTGCCGATGGGCTTGATGCAGAATTTCTGCATACCGCTATCGACGAGCTGGGCTGGGAAGCCTTGCTGAATACCCGCGGCACCACCTGGCGTAAACTGGATGAATCTCTTCGCGCCAGCATCAATGACGCCGACAGCGCGGCAAAACTGATGCTCGACATGCCGGCAATAATCAAACGCCCATTGCTCTGCGCGCCAGGGAAGCCTATGCTGCTGGGTTTCAGTGAAACCCTTTATTCCGACTTTATTCGTTGAGGTGTAGTTTATGTCATGCCCGGTCATTGAGCTGACTCAGCAGCTTATTCGCCGTCCTTCCCTTAGCCCGGACGACGCAGGTTGTCAGGCATTAATGATTGAGCGCCTGCGCGCTATCGGTTTTACCGTGGAGCGTATGGATTTTGGCGACACCCAGAATTTCTGGGCCTGGCGCGGCCAGGGCGAAACGCTGGCCTTTGCCGGACATACCGACGTGGTGCCTGCTGGCGATGCGGACCGCTGGATCAATCCCCCGTTTGAACCCACCATCCGCGATGGCATGCTGTTCGGCCGCGGTGCGGCAGACATGAAAGGCTCGCTGGCGGCGATGGTGGTAGCGGCTGAGCGCTTTGTCGCGCAACATCCGAACCATAAAAACCGGCTCGCGTTTCTGATCACCTCTGACGAAGAAGCCAGCGCCCATAACGGCACCGTAAAGGTTGTTGAGGCGCTGATGGCCCGCAACGAGCGCCTGGACTACTGCCTGGTGGGCGAGCCGTCCAGTACCGAAGTGGTGGGTGATGTGGTGAAAAATGGCCGCCGTGGCTCGCTGACCTGTAATCTGACCATTCACGGCGTTCAGGGGCACGTTGCGTATCCGCATCTGGCTGATAACCCGGTTCATCGCGCTGCGCCGATGCTGAGCGAGCTGGTGGCAATTGAATGGGATAAAGGCAACGAGTTCTTCCCACCGACCAGCATGCAGATTGCGAACGTCAAAGCCGGGACCGGCAGCAATAACGTGATCCCGGGGGATTACTTCGTCCAGTTCAACTTCCGCTTCAGCACGGAACTGACCGACGAGATGATCAAGGCGCGCGTTATCGCCCTGCTGGAAAAATATAATCTGCGCTACACCGTGGACTGGTGGCTTTCCGGCCAGCCGTTCCTGACACAGCGCGGCAAGCTGGTGGATGCGGTGGTCAACGCCATCGAGCACTATAATGAAATTAAGCCACAGCTGCTGACAACGGGTGGCACCTCAGACGGACGCTTTATCGCCCGTATGGGTGCCCAGGTTGTCGAACTGGGACCAGTGAACGCGACCATTCATAAAATCAATGAGTGTGTTAATGCGGCAGATTTACAACTGCTGGCCCGTATGTATCAACGTATTATGGAGCAACTCGTCGCCTGACGAACGCTCTGAGAGGAATAGCGAATGGACTGGCTTTCAAAGTACTGGTGGGTTCTGGTGTTGGTTTTTCTGGTCGGCGTATTGCTGAACGTGATTAAAGACCTTAAGCGCGTTGACCATAAAAAATTTCTCGCCAACAAACCGGATCTTCCCCCGCACCGCGATTTTAACGACAAGTGGGACGATGACGACGACTGGCCGAAGAAGGACCAGAAGAAGTAATCGGTCTGTATCCCCTCTCCTGTGGAGAGGGGATAACCTCACATAAACTCAACGATATCATCATTATCCGGCTTACCGCCGCTGAGCGCTTCATCAAAGTAGTGCTTCGGTACGGTATAGCGCAGATGGTCGAGTGCGAACTGCATGCTACGGTCATCAATCGCGTGGCCCAGATCGTCAACGATATCCAGCGTCACATCCCCCCCTTCGCGAATCAGCGCTTCCTGTGCGGCGACCGCATGCGAGAGCTCAATCACCCGGTCTTCCCCACCGTGGATCAGGTGGATGGTCGTCTGCGTGGTCGCGTGGGTCGGTAGTGTCGCAAAGCGGCCGTTAAACGCGATCACCCGTGAAACCAGACCCGGCTGCGCTTTTACGCTTTCCAGCGACATGATTGACCCCTGTGAGAAGCCTATCAGGGCAGTTGCGTCGGCCCCCACACCGCTCTGCTGCTGCCAGTAGCGGACAATGTCGATAAACGTGGGCATGATGGCATCAATGCGCGCCTGACGGTTCTCTTCCGTCACGCCCTGAACAGAGAACCACTGCCGTCCATTAGGACCACACGGCTCGACGCCACCGATGCTGACTATCAGTGCCTGCGGAAAAACCGGCGCAAACCAGCTGCCGATCTGCCCCATATTGACGGCATTATCGCCAACACCATGAAACAGAAGCAGTAACTGTTTAGCCGGTTTGTCAGGGCTTTGAACAACAAAATGGTCGTGTTTCATGGTGGTCTCCTTAATAGATGACCTGGATTCTACGCCTCGCGGCGGGAATGACCATGCCACTTTACTGAAGAAGTCATTGAAAAAATTGCCATTGCAAAATGGCTTCTTTCAACTGCTGGCAGCGGAGAGAGTCAAGACTTTCAAGCGCTTGCGCCGTTTCACTGCGCAACTTTACCAGAAGCGCTTTTTGTCCGATGTCTTCCGTTTTCCCTTCCATCTTCCCCCGCAGTGCCGGAAGCGGCATATCGACGGCAAGCAACAACCGTGTCAACGCGGCAACCGACGTGGAAAACGCGCGATGCGCAAAAGCAAACCCCGCCAGTTCCAGCCAGTCGTCATGATTAAGCGTAGCTTCCCACTCATCTTCCACCGGGATCTTTTCACCGTTCCAGGCCGATAACACCCGCGCATCGCGCTTCAGACGCTGCTGCGCCTGCTGACACAACTGATGCCCAGTCTCACTCTGCGCCAGCAGCGCCATCGCGGTGTAACAACCGCTGCTGGCTTCACGGTGGCTTCCCATCCGCACCAGCACAAAGCCGCACTGCTGCCAGAAACGCCAAAGCTCTTCGGTATAACCAAAGCTCACCGACAGATAATCCTCCCCGCTGGCGCTGCGAATAAGCGCCTGGCCAATCCCTTCCCGCTGACGGTGAGGATGTACGGCAATACGGGTCACCCTTCGTCCTCTGAGCGTTGCCGCCAGCGGAGAGCCGCCGTGCGCCGCCAGAGACTGCGCCACCAGGTTTCCGCGAGGACGGCGGAACCCCGCCCACACCGCGCGGCTAAGTGCAGGGGACAGCCCGCCCTCCTCCACCAGCCACAGCGCTCCGGCGATGACAGGGTTCGCTTCGGCAACAGCAAACTGTTGCCCGGGCGCGTCCATCATGCGGCGTAAATCGAGCGGCGAGGTGCGATAATGCGCCGCACAGAGCAGCTCATAGACGCTCGCGACCAGCGCCGGACGGCGTTCCCATGCCGCGGGAGTCAGAGAGGTGATACGCACCTCGCCTTCCGGGCGGCGGTCAAGCAGCGTGTCGTCAAACAGCAGCGCGCTGGCCACGATCCGCTCAAGCGGACAACCTGCCGCCCAGCGTACCGGCGTTGATAAGCTGTAGCGCTGCAACCCGGGAAACCGACCGCAGAACTTGAGCAAGAATCCCCTGCCCGTTCCTTCATATCCCTGCACCGTGGTGGTCAACAGCACGCAAGGGAAACGGCTCACCAGCTTTTCCAGCAGCGGGGCGGGGATCGCGGCAGCTTCATCGACAATCAGCCAGTCAGCCTGATGCGAAGAAGCTAACAGCGCGTCCGGGGCCATAAAATGAAAACGCTCTCCGGCAAAGCGGGCGATACTTTCTGTCGCCCCTTTCGTTGGTGCGGTGACGACGGCGCTGCCCGCAATACGATGGAGTAACATTCCCGCCAGGGCCGACTTACCGCGCCCGCGCGCGGCGGTAACGGCCACGATGCCCCGCGACATTTCCTGAAGTACCTCCAGGATCGCCGCCTGCTCACGCTGCGGCGCGCCACTGGCTGGGTGCCAGTCTGGGGCATCGGGTAAAGGCGGAAGGGATAAATCGCGGCCCTGAAGCCAGACAATCGCGTCGGGGTCGGCGGCAAGGGTCCGGCAGAAATGGTGGACAAAATGCGGAGTGGCTATCGCTTCGGTGCTGTCGCTCCAGCGCAGGGAATCACGGTCAGGAAGCCCGGCCCACGCCTCAAGCGGCGGAACCCGCAGCACCAGAAGGCTCCCGGCGCTCAGCGTTCCGCTCAGCGCGGCGAACGCGGCAACATCGAACCCGCAGCACGCGTCAAAAACGGCATGCCGGAACTCGCGTCCCAGCAGGCTACTGATGGCTTTTGAAGGGTGTTCGTTCAGCCAAACCCAGTCTCCGGGTATAGCGTCTCGCAGCGCTTCTGCCTGGGCTAAGCTCCACTGCGCATCGCCGCTGAGCACCACCAGCCGACGATGGCCGGTGCGCTCAAGCTCGCTTATCAGCTGTTCAAAGCGCAGCATTACATCGCTTTGCCGAAGGTATTACACTGCGCCGGATCGCCACTGTCGAAACCGCGTTTAAACCAGCTATAGCGCTGTTGCGAGGTCCCGTGCGTAAAGCTGTCCGGCACGACGCGCCCCTGGCTCTGCTGCTGAAGACGATCGTCACCGATAGCCTGAGCGGCATTTAACGCCTCTTCCAGATCGCCGGATTCCAGAACGCCTTGCTGCTGCATGCTGTGGCCCCAGACGCCCGCGAAGCAGTCCGCCTGCAGCTCCATTTTAACGGAGAGGAGGTTCACGTCGGCCTGAGAGGCATTTTGCTGAAGCTGGCGCACTTTTGGCTCAATCCCTAACAGTTTTTGCACGTGATGGCCAACTTCATGCGCGATCACGTAGCCCTGGGCGAAATCACCGTCCGCGCCAAGCTTGCGTTTCATGTCATCGTAAAAAGAGAGATCGATATAGACGGTGCCATCTGCCGGGCAGTAGAACGGCCCCATTACCGATTGCCCGGTACCGCAACCGGTGCGGGTTGCTCCCCGGTACATCACCAGCTTCGGCTGCTGGTAGGTACGCCCCATCTTCTCGAACAGCTGACCCCAGGTATCTTCTGTGGTGGCGAGAATCACGGAGGTAAATTTGGCCGCTTCATCTTCATTCGGGCTGATGGAGCGCTGAGAATGTTGCTGCTGTTGCAGCGGCTGACCGGTCATCAGGCCAGTGAGATCGACGCCGTAATATCCCGCAACCAGCACCACAATCAGCAGAATGATGCCGCCCTTTCCGCTGGGTAACCGGAAACCGGGCCCTCCCATGGAAGGACCGCCGCCACCATCGCTGCGTCTGTCTTCTACATTGTCACTTTCACGACGCCCTTGCCAGCGCATAACCACCTCGAACTATTCCATTAATAATAGCTATGATCGTAGGCGGTTAACGGCAAGATTACCATAGGAAACAAAGGTAAGACGCCAAAGGATGCGAACATCCTTTGGCAAGTGAGGGAGTTAGTCGAGCTTAACGCCTAAACGGTGAGCAACCGCTTCGTACGCTTCAATCAGGCCACCCAGGCTCTGACGGAAACGGTCTTTGTCCATTTTATCCAGCGTTTCTTTATCCCACAGGCGGCTACCGTCCGGCGAGAACTCATCGCCCAGCACCACTTCGCCTTTAAACAGACCAAACTCCAGCTTGAAATCGACGAGGATCAGGCCCGCGTCATCAAACAATTTTTTCAGCACGTCGTTGGCTTTGTAGGTCAGCTCTTTCATGCGCGCCAGGTTCTCTTTATTCACCCAGCCGAAGGTTTCGCAGTAGGAATCATTGACCATCGGATCGTGCATCGCGTCGTTTTTCAGGAACAGGTCGAACAGCGGTGGATTCAGTTCGATACCTTCTTCAATGCCCAGACGCTTCACCAGGGAGCCCGCTGCACGGTTACGAATCACGCACTCAACCGGAACCATATCCAGTTTTTTCACCAGACATTCCGTATCGGACAGCAACGCTTCCATCTGAGTCGGGATACCCGCTTCGGCCAGTTTGGTCATAATGAAATGGTTGAACTTGTTGTTCACCATGCCTTTACGATCGAACTGCTCAATGCGAGCGCCATCCCCTGCTGACGTATCATTGCGGAACTCGAGCACCAACAGATCCGGGTTTTCCGTGCTGTATACGGTCTTCGCTTTGCCACGATACAACTCAGCTTGCTTCTGCATCTTCATTACTCCTGGTGTGATGATTTGTGTTCAAAACTGGGCATATTATGCCACGCACACGTTTGCGTGGCACGAAAATAAAAAGGGCTGGATTCACCAGCCCTCGTTTTTATTTGCTGAATGCCGCCTGGAAGACAGCGACCAGCGCATCGTTCTGCGACTGGGTCAGCGTGTGACCTTTTGGATCGATAAACTGCAGACTGCTGCGGTTATCAAGGTCACCGACCTGAATCTTGTAATCACCGGAGGCAAGCTGAGGATCTTTCGCACCCAGCTCCTGCCACGCGCTGTCGGAGAGCGGCTTGTAGGTTGCCGTCATGCTGCCGGTTGAACGCGTGCTGTCGGTGACCTTCATGCCCACTTTTTCCAGGGTCGCTGGCAGACGCTGCCAGGTCTGGTTAAACGGTGCACGCACCACCAGCATTGGCAGACCGGTATCATCCGCACCGCTTTGCACATCGAAGGTCGCGCCATTGCGGCTCTGCGCGGCGTTGGCGGCATCGGTGGCAGTCTTATCGAGACCTGCGGCAATCACGTTCAGCATTTCGGTGCTGTAACGCTGCAGGGACGCAGCATCTGCAACCGGTTTACCCGCCTGCTCCAGGTTCAACAGCTTCACGTTAACCGCTTGCTGATACCCCTGTGGTTTGACGGAGACTTGATAGCGGCCGCGGTACTGCTGATCTTCATCCAGACGGTTCCATTCGATCCAGTCGGTGGTTAACGTCTGGCTGGCGTCATCGCGTTTATCGATGGTGTAGTTCTTCGACTGAATAACGCTGACAACCTGCGGCCACAGGGTACTACCGCGCGCGCTCTCAACCATCAGAGACGCGGTATCACCGGTGAACTGGGTACGCGCCCCGCTCACCAGCGCCAGAGGCTGTGCCGGCGGACGAATATCAAGCGCTTTACCGACCAGGCCGCTGCCGTTGGTCACGGGGATATTATAATCGCCGTTCTGAATCGGCAGGATCATACCAGCCGGTGCGTGAAGTTCAGCAAGCGGGGTCGCATCCAGATAGGATTCATCACCGCTCACCTGGCGCTTGTAGCGCGAGTCTGAACTACAGGCAGCGAGCAGCATAACAAGCGAAACACTCGCAACCTTCGCCAGGCGCGACTTCTGTACTGAATAAGCCATCAAATCTCCCTAAACTTTACAGCAAACCGGCATGCTTCAGCGCTGCCCTGACGATATCACGACCGTGGTCGGTAATCGGTGTCATTGGCAGACGCAGCGTATCGGTTGCTACAAGCCCCAACTCCTTACACGCCCATTTCACGGGGATCGGATTGGGTTCGACAAATAATTTATTGTGCAGCGGCATCAGACGCTGATTAATGACACGCGCTTCATCAAAGTGACCGGCGGCGGCCAGTTTGCACATTTCAGCCATATCGCGCGCCGCAACGTTTGCCGTTACGGAGATCACGCCATGGCCACCGAGCTGCATAAAGTCCAGCGCGGTCGCATCATCACCGCTCAACAGGATAAAGTCGTCTGAAACCAGCTCTTTGATCTGATGAACGCGGCTTAAGTTCCCTGTCGCCTCTTTAATACCGATAATATTTTTTACTTCCGAGAGACGACCAACGGTTTCCGGCAGCATATCGCAGCCGGTACGGGACGGCACATTATACAGAATTTGTGGCAAGTCAGTATGTTCAGCGATGGCTTTGAAGTGCTGGAACAAACCTTCCTGGGTAGGACGGTTGTAATAAGGGGTCACCGTCAGACAGCCGACGATGCCGCTGTCGTTAAAACGTTTAGTCAGGCTGATCGCTTCTGCGGTTGCATTTGCCCCTGTCCCCGCGATGACCGGAATACGTCCGTCAGCCAGTTCGAGGGTCAGCATAACCACATCACCGTGCTCATCGTGGCTCAGCGTTGCAGATTCACCGGTAGTCCCTACCGAAACGATCGCCGAGGTTCCATTGGCGACATGGTAATCAATCAGCTTCTTCATGCTAGACCGGCAGACGTTACCTTTTTCATCCATCGGTGTTACAAGCGCGACAATACTTCCCGTGAACATGAGCCATCCTCTGTGCGAACAAGAGTCTCAATGGTACGTTTGGAACTGTAATAAAAGCAAGCGACCTGAGGCCCTCAGGCGGTTGTATGCATGTTTTTTTTATGCTTTCCTTAGGAAGACTTAACCATGCAAAGGAAGAACAGGTTTGACAACCTCATCACAACATTACCTGGTTATCACTGCGCTGGGTGCCGACAGGCCGGGTATCGTGAACACCATCACGCGTCACGTGAGCAGCTGCGGCTGTAATATCGAAGACAGCCGTCTGGCGATGCTGGGCGAAGAGTTCACGTTTATTATGCTGCTGTCCGGAACATGGAATGCCATTACGCTTATCGAATCCACCCTGCCGCTGAAAGGCGCGGAGCTGGATTTGCTCATCGTAATGAAACGTACCACCGCGCGCCCACGTCCGGCCATGCCCGCTACCGTCTGGGTGCAGGTTGAAGTCCCTGATTCCCCCCATCTGATCGAGCGCTTTACCGCGCTGTTTGACAGCCATCAGATGAACATCGCCGAGCTCGTTTCCCGCACACAGCCGGGCGACGAGAACACCGTACCCACGCTCTTTATTCAGATTACCGCACACAGCCCTGCTTCACAGGATGCGTCAAATATCGAGCAAGCGTTCAAAGCCCTCTGTACAGAATTAAACGCGCAGGGCAGTATAAGCGTCGTAAATTATTCGCAGCACGAACAGGATGGAGTTGAGTAATGAATCCACTGAAAGCCGGTGACATCGCACCGAAATTTAGCTTACCGGATCAAGACGGCGAGCAAGTAAATTTGACCGACTTCCAGGGACAGCGTGTTCTGGTCTATTTCTACCCGAAAGCCATGACCCCCGGCTGCACCGTACAGGCCTGCGGCTTACGCGACAACATGGACGAGTTGAAAAAAGCCGGCGTGGAAGTGCTGGGTATCAGCACGGATAAACCCGAAAAGCTGTCACGATTTGCTGAAAAAGAGCTGCTGAACTTCACGCTGCTTTCTGATGAAGATCATCAGGTGTGCGAACAGTTCGGCATCTGGGGCGAGAAGACGTTTATGGGTAAAACCTACGACGGCATTCACCGCATCAGTTTCCTGATCGACGCTGACGGTAAAATTGAACACGTGTTTGACGACTTCAAAACCAGCAACCACCACGATGTAGTGTTGAACTGGCTGAAACAAAGTGCCTGAAAGTGAGTGTCGGGTGGCGGCTTCGCCTTACCCGACCTACAACGATAAGTAGGCCGGGTAAGCGCAGCGCCACCCGGCAAACCTACTTCTCTTCCACCGCTGGCACATCCGGCCACGCGTGCACCACCGCTTTAATCAGCGTCGCCAGCGGAATGGCAAAGAACACACCCCAGAACCCCCACAGCCCGCCGAAAATCACCACCGACAGAATAATTACCAGCGGATGCAGATTCACCGCTTCGGAGAACAGCACCGGTACCAGCAGATTACCGTCCAGCCCCTGAATAATCAGGTACACCGCGAAGCAGCTCCAGAACTCGGTTCCCAGGCCAAACTGGAACAGCGCGACGCCAACCACCGGAATGGTCACCACAAACGCGCCGATGTACGGAATCAGCACCGACAGCCCCACCAGCACCGCCAGCAGCAGCGAGTAGTTCAGACCGAAGATCAGGAAGCCAATCCAGGTGGCGACCCCCACGACCATCATCTCCAGCACCTTGCCGCGAATGTAGTTGGTGATCTGCTGGTTCATCTCTTCCCAGACTTGCCCCGCCAGACCGCGATTGCGCGGCAGAATACGCCGCACGGCGTTGAGCATCTGGTCTTTATCTTTTACCAGGAAGAAGACCATCAGCGGCACGAGCACGAGATAGACCGCCAGGGTAAGCAGCCCCACCAGCGACGCCAGAGAGTACTTCACCACCGAATCACCCATCGTCATGATGCGGGCGCGCATATTTTCCGCCATCGCGTCGATGATCCCGGCATCCATCAGGGCCGGGTAACGGCGCGGCAGCGTGGCGGCGAAATCAGAAAGCTTATTCAGCATGCCGGGCATATCGCGGATCAGGTAGATCCCCTGCTGCCAGGCCACCGGCATCACCACCAGGGCCATCAACAGCAGGATACCGACAAACAGCACCAGGACGATGCTGGCCGCCCAGCGACGGGAACAGCCAATATGTTCCAGACGCGCCGTTGGCCACTCCAGCAGGTAGGCCAGCACAATAGCCACCAGCAGAGGGGCGAGCAGACCGCTGAAGAAGAACAGAATACCGAACCCGGCAACCAGAATAACCAGCAAAGCAATGGCCTCCGGGTCGCTGAACCGGCGCCGGTACCACTGCATTAACATTTCGAGCATACAACCCTTCCCTGAATCGAATGGCGGGAGTGAGACGGTGAATTGTATCTAACTGTCACAAAAAAGACTTTCGCTTTTTGTATCCCGGTCACAATCCGCAAAAGCATGATGAATGGGATTTTCTTCATGCGGCAACACGGCTACACTCGCTGGGCAGCAGAGATGAACGATATGCCGCTTCATCGGTCAAATTAGCACATCCAATTTACAGGACAGTGGTTATGTTCAGGCAGTTGAGAAAAACACTGGTTGCAACACTGATTGCCGCAGTGACGGTCGGTCAGGTATTACCCGCTTTTGCTGACTCGTCCGATTCATTGCCGGACATGGGCACCACAGCAGGAAGCACGCTCTCGATTGGGCAAGAGATGCAAATGGGCGATTACTATGTTCGCCAGCTGCGCGGCAGCGCTCCGCTGATTAACGACCCTTTGCTGGTACAGTACATCAACGGGCTGGGGATGCGTCTGGTGGCGCACGCCGACTCGGTAAAAACGCCGTTCCACTTCTATTTGATTAATAATGACGAAATCAACGCCTTCGCCTTCTTTGGCGGTAACGTGGTGCTGCATTCGGCGTTATTCCGTTACTCAGACAACGAAAGCCAGCTGGCCTCGGTGATGGCGCACGAAATTTCGCACGTCACGCAGCGCCACCTGGCGCGTGCGATGGAAGACCAGAAGCGTAACGCACCGCTCACCTGGGTGGGCGCACTGGGCTCTATTCTGCTGGCAATGGCCAGCCCGCAGGCCGGGATGGCAGCCTTAACCGGTACGCTGGCCGGTACGCGTCAGGGAATGATCAGCTTTACCCAGCAAAACGAGCAGGAAGCGGACCGCATCGGCATCCAGGTGCTGCAGCGCTCGGGCTTCGACCCGCAGGCCATGCCGAGCTTCCTGGAAAAACTGCTCGATCAGGCCCGTTATTCTTCCCGCCCACCGGAAATTCTGCTCACGCACCCGTTACCGGAAAGCCGTCTGTCAGATGCGCGTAACCGTGCCAACCAGATGCGTCCGGTAGTGGTCCAGTCTTCGCAGGATTTCTACATGGCGAAAGTGAGAACGCTGGGGATGTACAATTCCGGGCGTAACCAGCTCACCAGCGACCTGCTGGATGCCCTGGCGAAAGGTAACGTGCGTGAGAAAAACGCCGCGCAGTATGGCCAGGCGCTGCAGGCGATGGAAGCCAGTAAATACGACGAGGCGCGTAAAGCGCTGCAGCCGCTTCTGGCCGCCGACCCGAATAACCCGTGGTATCTCGATTTGTCCACGGATATCGATCTGGGGCAGAAGAAACCTGCCGATGCGATTAACCGCCTGAAAGGGGCGAAAGACGTTCGTACCAACCCGGTACTGCAGCTTAACCTGGCGAACGCTTACTTACAGGGCGGCCAGCCTGGGGAAGCGGCGACCATTCTGAACCGCTACACCTTTAATAATAAAGACGATCAAAACGGCTGGGACCTGCTTGCACAGGCTGAAGCCCAGTTGGGCAACCGCGATCAGGAGCTGGCGGCGCGCGCCGAAGGCTTTGCCCTGGTGGGGCGCCTCGATCAGGCGATTTCCACGCTCAGCAGCGCCAGCGCGCAGGTCAAACTCGGCAGCCTCCAGCAGGCCCGTTACGACGCGCGTATCGATCAGCTGCGCGGCCTGCAGCAGCGCTTTAAGCCGTATGAGAAGATGTAATAAAGGAGAATGTACGTCATGACAGACGCCGTAAAAATCTATCATAACCCTCGCTGCTCCAAGAGCCGCGATACCCTGAGCCTGCTGAAATCTAACGGCGTTGAGCCTGAGGTGGTGCTGTATCTCGACACCCCGCCTGATGCCCAAACCCTCCGCCAGCTGCTGCACATGCTGGGAATGGGCAGTGCACGAGAGCTGATGCGCCAGAAAGAAGATCTGTATAAGTCGCTTAACCTGGACGACAGCCGTCTCACCGAAGCCGAGCTGGTTCAGGCCATGGTTGAAAATCCAAAGCTGATTGAGCGACCGATTGTGGTGGCCAACGGCCAGGCACGCATTGGTCGCCCGCCGGAAGACGTGCTCGAGATCCTCTAATCGTTACGCCGCAGCGCTTCCAGAAAGGCCTGCGGCGTGCTTTCACCTAACGTCTTCTGCGCTTTTCCCCGGTTGTAACTCTCACACAGTTGAATCAACAGTTCCCCGACAGGCGTCGTTTTTACCTGCGGAATAATCTCCTGCAAGGGTACCGTGACCTGCACCGCCCGGGAGGCCCGGGGATGCTCGTTGATGGCAATTTCACTGTCCGGCAGGGTGACCTCAAAACCAAAAGTCTCAACAGATTGTACAGGGGCCGGACAGGCCTCAAGCAGCGCCTGCGTCCAGTGCGTCAACAGCTGCGGCGACAACCCTGCATAGAGCCGTGCATAGCACCAACCGCTCACCGGCTCCCGCGCCCACAGCAGATGTTGCTCCCCACCGTCGTCCATATGAAGCGATAACGGCAAATGATGCAGCATCAGCTGCTGAGGCACGATACCGGCCTTCAGCGCTTTTTTACCGCGCAGCGGCGCACGCTTCGGTTTGGCGCCAGCGGGTTTGAGATAGCGATTCAGCGTTGCCCGGGACACGCGGATCCCCAGTACGTTATTAACCAGAAGCAGCAGTTCATCCAGCGGCGCGTTCAGGATGTCGCGCAACGCATTCACCAGCACAGCCTGCTCTTGTCTCATCGCTTTGTGTATCACTTTTGGCGTGGTCTGCTTATCTGAAACCTGCTCACGGTTACGCCAGCGCCTGACGGTGGTGATGGAGATCCCCAGCTCAGTCGCCAGCTCTCTGTCGCTCTTATCGGACTGCTGGAGATAACGGCGAATACGTGGCGTGGTGGTGGCATTAGCATGCAGTTTAATTTCCATCGCAACAATTCCATTAACTAATCATATGAGATTTATATAGCACACGCGGTTGCTTTGTGACCGATTTCACCTTTCGCCCGCCACGCTTCACTGATAATCCACAGACATAACATAAACCGCACCACTCAATCTTGTACGGAGTTCACAATGAACAATGTTCTGGGATTTCTTGAAGCAAAGCTGATGCCGCTGGCAGCCAAAACGGCACAGCAGCGTCACCTCGGGGCCATTCGTGGCGCCTACGTGTCGTTCATGCCGTTTATCATTGTCGGTTCGATTCTGCTGGTGATCTCGTCATTTCCGAATCAAACCTATCAGCAGTTTATGTCTCAGGCCTTTGGTGAGAGCTGGAGCGCCATCATCGAAATTCCGTTCAACGCGGTGTTTTCCACCATGTCGCTGTTTATCAGCTTCCTGGTGGCGTTCCGCCTGGCCGAACACTACGGCGAAGACCGCATCTCCTGCGGCATCCTGGCGCTGGTTGCGTTTCTGATCCTGACGCCGTTTATCAAAGTGGCGGAGAACGGCGGGATTACCGTGATGCCGGTGGAGTGGATTGGCAGTAAAGGACTGTTCGTGGCGATGATTGGCTCGCTGCTATGGACGGAGCTGTTCTGCTGGCTGAAGCGCAAAAATCTGGTCATCAAAATGCCGGACGGCGTGCCGCCAGCGGTACAGGAGTCGTTCGCCGCGCTGATCCCGGCGCTGCTGGTGATGATCCTGGTGCTGGTTATCCGCATCGTCTTTGAGAACACCCATTACAACACGATCCATCAGTTTATTTATGAGGTTGTGGCCACGCCGGTGCGCCACTACGGCACCTCTTACTTTGGCGCGCTGATGACGGTATTCAGCATTACCATTCTGTGGTCAGTGGGCATTAACTCCGGCTCGATGATCAACGGCATTATTCGTCCCCTGTGGATGGAGAACCAGACTGATAACATCGCCGCCATTCAGGCTGGCACCACGCCGCCGCACATCATTACTGAACAGTTTTTTGACATGATCTGGATGGGTGGCGCAGGGGCCACGCTGTCGCTGGTGATTGCGATGCTGATTTTCGCCCGCAGCAAAAACATGCGTGAAGTCGCCCGCCTGGGCGCGGGGGCGTCGGTGTTTAACATCAACGAACCGATTCTGTTCGGCCTGCCGGTGATCATGAACCCGATCATGCTGATCCCCTTCAATCTTGTGCCGCTGGTGCTGGTGAGCGTGCAGTACGCGGCGATGAAAATTGGCGCGGTCGCCGTGACCACCGGGGTGTTTATCCCGTGGACGCTGCCGCCGGTGATCAGCGGTTTTATCGTCACCGGGCACCTCAGCGGCAGCGTGATGCAGCTTATCAATCTGCTGATTGGCGCCATGCTGTATCTGCCTTTTATGCGCATTGTGGACAAGCAGTACCGCGCGGCGGAAGTGGCGACCGTTACGCAAACCGACACGACACTTGCAAAACAGGAGTAAAGCATGTGGGGAATTATCGCCACCTGGCGAATGGCGCTTGAAGGCGTCACGGAGTCTGCCTCTGCGCTGGCTGCGGGAAAACCGGTCTCTGCGGCAGTGGTGGATGCCGTTGCCGCCGTCGAAGATTTTCCGTTTTATAAATCCGTCGGCTACGGTGGGTTACCCACTGAAAACGGCGAGGTAGAGCTGGACGCGGCGTACATGGACGGCGACACGCTGGCGTTTGGTGCCGTGGGTAATCTGGTGGATATCGCCAACCCGGTGCGCGTGGCGCAGGCGCTCAGCCGCCAGCGGTATAACAGCCTTTTGGTCGGTCAGGGGGCGCGCGAATGGGCCCTGAGCCAGGGCTTTGCGGACAAAACCATGCTCACCGACCGCGCCATGCAGCATTACCGCAAGCGCTGCCGGGAGACGCTGGATAAAGGCCTAAGCCCGTACGACGGCCACGACACCGTCGGGATTATCGGCCTCGACAAACAGGGCTCCATGAGCGTCGCCACCTCCACCAGCGGCCTGTTTATGAAAAAACGCGGCCGACTCGGCGATTCGCCGATTATCGGCTCCGGCTTTTACTGTGACAGCGAAACCGGCGCCGCCACCGCCACGGGCGTGGGGGAAGATCTGATGAAAGGCTGTACCAGCTACGAAATTGTTCGCCGCATGGCCCAGGGCATGACGCCCCAGCAGGCGGCGGATTCGGTGGTGTTTGAGCTGGAAGACAAGCTGATGTCGCGCTTTGGTCGCGCGGGGGATCTCTCCGTGGTGTGCATGAATAATAAAGGCGAGTTCGGCGCGGCGACCAATATCAAAACCTTCTCGTTTGTGGTCGCCACCGCCCGCCAGCCGCTGACCGTGTTTCGCGCCGAGCGCCGGCAGGAAAAGACGCATTATCAGGCCGTGGATGAAGCTTGGATGCAGGCCTACGCGGCGCGGATCCGCGCGCCGATTGAGGAGGAATAATGATTACCTGGCAACTGACAACCACCCTTTCCAACACCAGACCACACGGTCACTTCATCGCCCGGACCGCCTGTCCATTACTGCCGGACACCCCGCTTATCGCGGAAATGCGCGGGCAGGACGGGGTTGCCGATACCCGTTTTGGCTGCGCCCCTTTTGCACGGATCACACTGGTGCCGGATGCGCTCTGGCAGGACAGCCTCACTGAAGGATTACTGACGGCACTGCGCCCCCTGCTGGCCTCCCCTGTCAGCCCTGATATGATCATCGACGTCACCCATATCGACAACGTTGTGCTGGCGCAGGTGCTGCGCTTTCTCTTCAACCAGGCGCACCGTCTTAGCGACCTGCAGTTGAAGCGCCCCGACGATACGCCAGCGCGTCTGCACCACGTTACCGCTCTTTGCCTGCCGGAACAGCAGGACAAGCTGGAAGCTATCTTCCGCCAGCAGCAGGCCATCAGCCGGGGTATGATCTTTGCGCGTCGTCTGGCGGATATCCCTTCCGATCGCTGTACGCCACAGTTTGTGGTCGAAGAGGCGAAAAAATTGTCCGCCGACGTCCCTGCCCTGCGGTGTGAGGTGCTGGATGAAAAGCAGATCGTTGCGCAGGGTCTGGGGCTACTTCATGCCGTCGGTAAAGGCGCTTCCTGTCCGCCGCGGCTGCTGGCCATTCACTATGAGGGTGTTTCTGACGGTCCGGTGCGTTGCTACGTAGGTAAAGGCATTACCTTCGACACCGGTGGTCTGTGGCTGAAGGAAGGCGCCGGCATGTACACCATGAAGTACGACATGTGCGGGGCGGCCAACGTACTGGGCCTGATGCTTGCCGTCGCAGAACTTGGTCTTCCCGTTCGCATCATGGGCGTGCTGGCACTGGCGGAAAACGCGATAGGTCCGGACGCCATGCAGCCCGGCACGGTCGCGCGGGCCTGCAACGGCACAACGGTTGAAATCAACAATACCGATGCCGAAGGTCGACTGGTGCTGGCAGACGCGATTGCCTGGGCCAGCCTGCGCCATCCCCGGGCGCGCTATATTATTGATATGGCGACGCTAACGGGTGCGGTGGTCAAAGCGCTGGGGTATGAGCTGAGCGGGTTAATGACCCAGGATGAACCGCTGCGCAAGGCGCTGACGCAGGCGGGGAAACAGAGCGGCGACGAAGTGTGGTCCCTGCCGCTGGACGCGCGGCTGAAAAAGCAGACCGACAGCGCCATCGCCGATCTGTGCAACACCCCAACCAACAATGCGGCAATCAGCGCCTCGGCGGCGTGGCTGCTGCATCACTTCTGCCCGCCGACGATCCCGTGGGCGCATCTGGATATTAGCGGTACGGCGCTGTGGCGTGAAAACGGCAGGAGCGTGGCGTCAGGGAGGCCGATTCCGCTGCTGGTGGAGCATTTATTGGGGGATAGTGCCTGAATGTTTTGCCGGGTGGCGGCTGCGCCTTACCCGGCCTACATATCGTGGCGGATTTTCGTAGGCCCGGTAAGCGCAGCGCCACCGGGCGAACAAACTCAAAGCTTGAGAATATCTTTCACAAACGGAATGGTCAGCTTGCGCTGGGCGGTGATTGACGCGCGATCGAGCTGATCGAGCGTGTCGAACAGCGTGCGCATTTCGCGGTCCAGACGCTTAAGCAAGAAACGACCCACGTCCTCCGGCAGCTCAAATCCACGCTGCTTTGCGCGCAGCTGTAACGCCTGCAGTTTATCTTCATCTGATAGCGGTTGCAGTTTGTAGATTTGCCCCCAGTCCAGACGCGATGCCAGATCCGGCAGCCCCAGATTAAGCTGGCGCGGCGGACGATCGCCGGTGATCAAGAGCCGGGTTTTGCCCGATTCCAGAATGCGGTTATAGAGGTTAAAGATCGCCATTTCCCACGGCTCATCCCCCGCCACGCATTCGATATTATCGATGCAGACCAGGGAGAGGTGTTCCATTCCCTCCAGCACGTCAGGCACAAACCAGGTACGCTTATCCAGCGGCACATAGCCTACCGCATCCCCTCGCGCGGAGAGTTCCGCACAGGCGGCATGCAACAGGTGGCTGCGCCCCGCGCCTTCGCGTGACCAGATATAGATGTATCCGCTGTGATCCTGGCGCAGCACGTTTTGCAGTGCAGCCAGTAAAGAGGGGTTATCACCCGGCCAGAAACTCGCGAAAGTTTCGTCGTCAGGGAGATAGAGTGGCAGAGAGAGCTGTGCCGGTCCGTTCAGAAGTACCTCAACCAGATCTTACATAAAATCGGCATGGAGTTTAACACGGAACCTGCCAGGAGAGAACCGGGCGATCCTTCGCCCGATTATACACGTCATCCTTCATGCTGCCTCTGCGTTGGCTGCATCTGCTCACCCCAGTCACTTACTTGAGTAAGCTCCTGGGGATTCTCAGATTTGCCGCCTTGATGCAGCTTGAATGATTTTGTGTATATAAGATCAATGTGACGCTTTTTCGCTTTCGTCGGCGTCCAGCACCACCTCTTCCGGGCGGATCACGGAGATCAGCTTGAAAATCAGGCTCAGGCCCACGCCAACGATGGTCGCCAGCGCCATCCCCTTCAGCTCGGCCGCACCGATGTGCACCTTGGCGCCGCTCACGCCGATGATCAGGATAACGGAGGTCAGGATCAGGTTCTGCGCTTTGCTGTAATCCACTTTAGACTCAATCAGCACGCGAATACCGGATGCGCCGATCACGCCGTACAGCAGCAGAGAGACACCGCCCATCACCGGCACCGGGATGATCTGGATCGCCGCCGCCAGTTTACCGACGCAGGAAAGCAAAATGGCAAAGATCGCCGCGCCGCCGATAACCCAGGTACTGTAGACGCGGGTAATGGCCATCACGCCAATATTCTCACCGTAGGTGGTGTTTGGCGTGGAGCCAAAGAACCCGGAGATAATGGTCGAGAAGCCGTTGGCAAACATAGAACGGTGCAGACCCGGGTCGCGGATCAAATCGCGCTTGACGATGTTCGCCGTCACCACCAGGTGACCTACGTGTTCAGCGATGACCACCAGCGCGGCAGGCAGAATGGTGAAGATAGCAAACCATTCGAAGCGTGGCGTGTAGAAGGTTGGCAGGGCGAACCAGTGCGCCTGAGCGATTGGCGTGGTATCGACAACGCCCATCACGAAGGAGAGCGCATAGCCCGCCAGCACGCCGATCAGGATCGGGATAATCGCCATAAAACCGCGGAACAGCACGGAGCCAAACACCGTCACGCCCAGGGTCACCAGCGAGATGATAATGGTTTTGGAGTCCGGTGACTGGCCGTCAGCAGGCAGCAGACCGGCCATATTGGCCGCCACGCCCGCCAGTTCGAGACCGATAACGGCAACGATGGCGCCCATTGCCGCAGGCGGGAACATCACGTCCAGCCAGCCGGTACCGGCTTTCTTCACAATGAAAGAGACCAGGCAGAACAACACGCCACACATGATAAACCCGCCCAGCGCCACTTCATAACCCAGCGGCAGCAGCAGCAACACCGGCGAGATAAAGGCAAAGCTCGATCCCAGATACGCGGGGATTTTGCCTTTACAGATAAAGAGGTACAGCAGCGTACCAATACCGTTGAACAGCAGCACGGTAGCCGGGTTAATGTGAAACAGGATTGGCACCAGCACGGTTGCGCCAAACATGGCGAACAGGTGCTGCAAACTAAGCGGGATTGTCTGTAAAAGCGGCGGTCTTTCACTCACCCCGATAGCACGGCGCGTCATAGTGTTTTCCTCTGAGATGGTTAGTTATGTGTGTTTTATTCAAAAAAAAGCCGACTATCAAAGTCGGCTTCGTTATCGTTATTCGATTATTTCGTACCAAAGATCTTATCGCCGGCATCGCCCAGCCCCGGGATGATGTACCCGTGCTCGTTCAGCCCCTGGTCGACAGACGCGGTATACAACTCCACATCCGGGTGCGCTTTTTCCAGCGCCGCGATCCCTTCCGGTGCCGCAACCAGCACCAGCACTTTAATGCTGCTGCAGCCCGCTTTTTTCAGCAGGTCGATAGTGGCGATCATTGATCCACCGGTCGCCAGCATTGGGTCAACCACCAGCGCCATACGCTCGTCGATGTTAGACACCAGCTTCTGGAAGTAAGGCACCGGCTCCAGCGTCTCTTCATTACGGTAGATACCCACCACGCTGATACGCGCGCTCGGTACGTGCTCCAGCACGCCTTCCATCATGCCGAGACCGGCACGCAGGATTGGCACTACGGTAATTTTCTTACCTTTGATCTGCTCAACCTGCACCGGGCCGTTCCAGCCTTCGATGGTCACTTTTTCGGTTTCCAGGTCAGAGGTCGCTTCGTAGGTCAGCAGGCTACCCACTTCAGATGCCAGTTCGCGAAAACGCTTCGTGCTGATGTCATGCTCACGCATCAGGCCCAACTTGTGTTTAACGAGTGGGTGTTTCACTTCCACAATCTTCATTCTCTTTCTCCTCTGAGGTGGCATCCGCAAAAAAATCGCGGGATTATACCGCTTTTTTCAGATTAGGCCATACCCATCTTGCTTGACAGGGATCAAGCGAAGACAAAAAAACCGGAGAGGTGTCTCCGGCTTATGTGCGAGGTTCTGCCCGGTGGCGCTACGTGTAGTGTAGGTCGGGTAAGCGTTAGCGCCACCCGACAATTACAGGTTATCGCCGTTGCTGGCAATCACCTGCTTATACCAGTCGAACGACTTCTTCTTACTGCGGTTCAGCGTGCCGTTACCTTCATTGTCTTTATCGACAAAGATAAAGCCGTAGCGTTTTTTCATTTCGCCCGTACCGGCAGAAACGAGGTCGATACAGCCCCACGGGGTATAGCCCATCAGGTCTACGCCATCTTCCACCACCGCTTTTTTCATCTCACGGATGTGGGCGGCGAGATAGTCAATGCGGTACTGATCATTCACCGTGCCGTCGCTCTCCTGCACGTCGATGGCACCAAAGCCATTCTCAACGATGAACAGCGGCAGCTGGTAGTGATCCCAGAACCAGTTCAGGGAGTAGCGCAGACCCACCGGGTCAATCTGCCAGCCCCAGTCCGATTTCTGCACGTACGGGTTGGAGACCAGGCTCTTGCTCTCGTCGTAATCCAGTTCCGGGTTGTCCGCCGTCGCTTTGGTGGCGAAAGACATGTAATAGCTGAAGCCGATGTAATCCACGCAGCCCTGGGTCAGCGCCGCTTTATCTTCCTCGGTAATATCCAGCGCGAAACCGCGACGCTCGAAGTAGTTGAGCAGATGCTGCGGATACTTACCGCGCACATGGACGTCGGTGAACCAGTAACGACGGTGCATGGCATTCATCGCCATCATCATATCGTCGGGCGCGCAGGTCAGCGGATAGATAGGACACATGGCAATCATGCAGCCGATCTGCAGCGACGGGTTAATCTCGCGTCCCGCCTTCACCGCCAGGGCGCTGGCCACCAGCTCATAGTGGGCGGCCTGGAACATCACCGGCTCCCGGTCCTCACCCGGCGCATACTTCAGCCCGGAGTTGGTGAACGGCGCAAAATCTTCGTGGAAGTTAGCCTGGTTGTTAATCTCGTTGAAGGTCATCCAGTACTTCACTTTATGCTGATAGCGCTGGAATACGACGGTTGCGAAGCGAACGAAGAAGTCGATCAGCTTACGGTTGCGCCATCCGCCGTATTCCGTGACCAGATGGAAAGGCATCTCAAAGTGAGAGAGCGTGATAACCGGTTCAATGCCGTATTTCAGACATTCATCGAACAGATCGTCATAGAACTTCAGGCCCGCCTCGTTAGGCTCCCGCTCGTCCCCTTTCGGGAAGATACGCGTCCAGGCGATAGAGGTACGGAAGCATTTGAACCCCATCTCGGCAAAGAGTTTGATGTCTTCCTTATAACGATGGTAAAAATCGATGGCTTCGTGGTTCGGGTAGTTTTTCCCTGGCAGCACGCCGTTGGTGATTTCACGCGGTACGCCGTGGGCGCCGGCGGTCATGACGTCGGCGACGCTCACTCCTTTACCGCCCTCTTGCCAGCCGCCTTCCAGCTGGTGCGCGGCCACCGCGCCGCCCCACAGAAAACCTGCTTTAAATCCTGACATACTCTTTCCCTCATTCGATGTTGCGGATTGCTGACGGATACTGCTGTCTGAAATGGTAAACCGCGCCAATTAACCCGGCGCGGTTGCCGTGGCTGACAACATCGGCGATATCCGCGATGCCAAACCACGTGAGATGGGTGCGAAGCAGGCCCATAAAACCGGGTCGTTCCGCGATACCGCCGCCAATGAAAATGGTCTGCGGATCGAACACATTCGCCAGGTTGTAGAGCCCTGTCGCAATGCCGTTAAGAAAATCATCCACCAGGCGGCGGCATACCACGTCGCCTGCGTCATAACCATCAAAGATGGCTTCGCCGGTCACCTCATCAAGCGCCAGCCCGTGAAAGTCGGCGTAGCGCTTGCGCAGGGTGCGTAACGTGCAGTTTTCATTCATGGAGTGGTGGGCAACGCGCCTTGAGTCCGCCCTTTCCGTAAGCATGTAGCCGAACTCCCCGGCGCGAAAACGCGCCCCGTGAACCAGCCTGCCGTTGCAGAAAATGGCCCCGCCAATCCCGGTACCGATGGTCAGCACCAGAAAATTGTCGATCCCCGTCGCCTTCCCCTGCCAGCGTTCCGCCAGCAGCACGCAGTTGGCATCATTCTCTACGGTCACCGGTAGCCCCGTCTGCGCCTCAAGCCAGGCCTGCAACGCGAACTGGTCGAAGCGGCGGATTGCCCCTCCCATCTCGATAAACCCGGTATGCGGGTTAACATACCCCGGCGCGCTGATGGCGATCCCGTCAAGTGCGCGATGCGCCGTCACCCAGCTCAGCATGTGCGAAAGGATGGCCTCGCCGTCGCTGTTCTTGATGGCGGCCTTATCCGTTTGCAGAAGCTCTCCCTGCGCTGTCGCAATACCCATTTTTAATGCGGTGCCACCAATATCGAATGCGGCGATGCTCATGACTTCATCCCTCCTGAATGAAACTGAAACCGGTTTCAGTTCATGATGTTCAATCAGCAAACCGCTGGCAAGCAGATCGCCGAAACCGGTTTCATTTTCGTGAACGGAGTCAAGTTTGCGCGCCGCCAGAGGGGGAACAGAAAAAAAAATCCTCTCGCCGAGAATAGGCTCGCAAACGTTTGCCTGGACTGTTAGAATTGCGCCGATTTTTCTTACTAGCTATGCAATCGCGTGGGGACTTGAGCCGTGACCAACAAAACTTCTCTCAGCTACAAAGATGCCGGTGTTGATATTGACGCAGGTAATGCGCTGGTTGACCGAATCAAAGGTGTGGTGAAAAAAACCCGCCGCCCGGAAGTGATGGGGGGTCTGGGTGGATTCGGCGCACTGTGCGCGCTGCCGCAAAAATATCGTGAACCTGTTCTGGTCTCGGGTACTGACGGTGTAGGCACAAAACTGCGCCTGGCGATGGATTTAAAACGTCACGACACAATCGGTATCGATCTGGTCGCGATGTGTGTAAACGACCTGGTGGTTCAGGGTGCTGAGCCGCTGTTCTTCCTCGATTATTACGCGACCGGCAAACTGGACGTGGATACCGCAGCCAGCGTCATTAACGGTATCGCCGAAGGGTGTCTGCAGTCTGGCTGTGCGCTGGTCGGCGGTGAGACCGCTGAAATGCCGGGCATGTATCACGGAGAAGATTATGACGTCGCAGGCTTTTGCGTCGGCGTGGTAGAAAAATCAGAAATTATCGACGGCAGCAAAGTGGCCGATGGCGATGTGCTGATCGCGCTGGCCTCCAGCGGCCCGCACTCTAACGGCTACTCCCTGGTGCGCAAAATCCTCGAGGTGAGCGGTTGCGACCCACAGACCACCGAGCTTGAAGGTAAACCACTGGCCGATCATCTGCTGGCCCCGACCCGCATCTACGTGAAAAACGTGCTGGAACTTATCGAGAACGTTGACGTGCACGCCATTGCCCACCTGACGGGCGGCGGCTTCTGGGAAAACATTCCGCGCGTACTGCCGGACAACACGCAGGCGGTGATCGACGAATCCTCATGGCAGTGGCCGGCCGTCTTTAACTGGCTGCAGACCGCAGGTAACGTGAGCTCTCACGAAATGTATCGCACCTTTAACTGCGGCGTCGGTATGGTGATCGCCCTGCCAGCCAGTGAAGCGGATAAAGCGGTTAAGCTGCTGACAGAGAAAGGTGAAAACGCGTGGAAAATCGGTACGATTAAAGCCTCCGATTCCGAACAGCGTGTGGTCATTGAATGAAAAACATCGTGGTGCTCATTTCCGGCAACGGAAGCAATTTGCAGGCGATAATTGACGCCTGCAAACAGAAGAAAATCAACGGCACCATTCGGGCAGTTTTCAGCAACAAGGCCGATGCGTTCGGCCTTGAGCGTGCCCGGGAAGCAAACATTCCCGCGCACGCGCTGGAAGCCAGCCAGTTTGCCGGTCGTGAAGCGTTTGACCGCGAACTGGTGCAGGAGATTGATGCCTACGCCCCTGACGTCGTGGTGCTGGCAGGATACATGCGTATTCTGAGCCCGGCTTTTGTCGCGCACTACGCCGGACGTTTGCTGAATATTCACCCTTCGCTTCTGCCGAAATATCCCGGCCTGCACACCCATCGCCAGGTTCTGGAAAACGGCGATGAAGAGCACGGTACCTCGGTCCATTTCGTGACCGACGAACTGGACGGCGGCCCGGTGATCCTGCAGGCCAAAGTCCCGGTCTTTGACGGCGACAGTGAAGAAGACGTGACCGAACGCGTGCAGACCCAGGAACATGCCATTTACCCGCTGGTGGTGAGCTGGTTTGTCGACGGGCGTCTCGAAATGCGCGACGGCGCGGCATGGCTGGATGGCGTGAAGTTACCTCCGCAGGGCTATGCGGCCGAAGAGTAGTTTGTTATGTCGGGTGGCGCTGCGCTTACCCGATATCCCCTTCTCCAACCCTCTAAAATCCTCAACAAAAAAAATAACTGTCATACTTTTCTGGCACTGTTGGACATATCGTGGAAATGCTCGCCATAATAAGGACGAGACGGATTTACCACGTCCTGTGATTGAACTGGAGTGTGAGCTGTAATGGGTCAGGAAAAGTTATATATCGAGAAAGAGCTAAGCTGGTTAGCATTTAACGAACGTGTCCTCCAGGAAGCGGCTGACAAAAGTAACCCGCTGATCGAGCGCATGCGTTTTTTGGGCATTTATTCCAACAACCTGGATGAGTTCTACAAGGTTCGCTTTGCCGAGCTGAAAAGACGCATCATCATCAGCGAAGAACAGGGCTTAAACTCTCACTCGCGCCATCTGTTGGGCAAAATCCAGTCCCGCGTGTTGAAAGCCGATCAGGAATTTGACGGCCTGTATAACGAACTGCTGCTGGAGATGGCACGCAATCAAATCTTCCTGATTAACGAACGTCAGCTTTCCGTTAACCAACAAAACTGGCTGCGCCACTACTTCAAGCAATATCTGCGCCAGCACATTACCCCGATTCTGATCAACCGCGAAACCGATCTGGTGCAGTTCCTGAAAGATGACTACACCTACCTGGCGGTGGAAATTATTCGCGGTGAATCCATCCGATACGCGCTGCTGGAGATCCCGTCCGATAAGGTGCCGCGCTTTGTGAACCTGCCGCCGGAAACCCCGCGCAGACGCAAGCCGATGATCCTGCTGGATAACATCCTGCGCTACTGTCTGGATGACATCTTTAAAGGCTTCTTTGATTACGACGCGTTAAACGCCTACTCGATGAAGATGACCCGTGACGCCGAATATGACCTGGTGCACGAGATGGAAGCCAGCCTGATGGAGCTGATGTCCTCCAGCCTCAAGCAGCGCCTGACGGCGGAGCCGGTGCGCTTTGTTTATCAGCGTGATATGCCGGACGCGATGGTGGAAATGCTGCGCGAGAAACTGACCATTTCGCGCTATGACTCCATCGTGCCGGGTGGCCGTTACCACAACTTTAAAGACTTTATTGGCTTCCCGAACGTCGGCAAGGCCAATCTGGTAAACAAACCGCTGCCGCGCCTGCGCCATCTGTGGTTTGATAAATTCCGCAACGGTTTCGACGCCATCCGCGAACGCGACGTCCTGCTCTACTATCCGTATCACACGTTTGAACACGTGCTGGAGCTGCTGCGTCAGGCCTCCTTCGACCCGAGCGTGCTGGCGATCAAAATCAACATCTACCGCGTGGCCAAAGATTCCCGCATTATCGATGCGATGATCCACGCCGCGCACAACGGTAAAAAAGTTACCGTGGTGGTGGAGCTGCAGGCGCGCTTCGATGAGGAGGCGAACATTCACTGGGCGCGCCGACTGACGGAAGCGGGCGTACACGTCATCTTCTCCGCGCCGGGGCTGAAAATTCACGCCAAGCTGTTCCTCATCTCCCGCAAAGAGGGTGACGACGTGGTGCGCTATGCCCACATCGGTACCGGGAACTTTAACGAGAAAACCGCGCGAATTTATACCGACTACTCGCTGCTGACCGCCGATGCGCGCATCACCAACGAGGTGCGTCGGGTGTTCAACTTTATTGAGAACCCGTACCGCCCGGTGAGCTTCGACTATCTGCTGGTGTCCCCACAGAACTCGCGCCGTCTGCTGTACGATATGATCGACAAAGAGATCGCCAATGCTCAGAAAGGGCTGTCGTCCGGCATCACCCTGAAGCTCAACAACCTGGTCGACAAAGGTCTGGTAGACCGCCTGTATGCGGCGTCCAGCTCCGGCGTGCCGGTTAATCTGCTGATCCGCGGCATGTGCTCGCTGATCCCGGAACTGGAAGGCATCAGCGACAATATTCGGGTGATCAGCATTGTTGACCGCTACCTGGAACACGATCGGGTCTATATTTTTGATAATGCGGGTGATAAGCAGGTCTATCTCTCTTCTGCAGACTGGATGACGCGCAATATTGACTACCGAATTGAAGTCGCGGCACCGCTGCTGGATCCGCGTCTGAAGCAGCAGATCCTCGACATTATTGAGATTCTGTTCAGCGATACCGTGAAAGCACGCTATATCGACAAAGAACTGAGTAACCGCTATGTGCCGCGCGGCAACCGCCGTAAAGTGCGGTCGCAACTGGCGATTTACGACTATATCAAATCACTCGAGCAACCCGATTAACCTATGCCGATAAATGATAAGACCCCACGCCCGCAGGAATTCGCCGCGGTCGATCTAGGCTCTAACAGTTTCCACATGGTCATCGCCCGTGAGGTGGATGGCGCGCTGCAGATCATCGGTCGTCTGAAGCAGCGCGTACACCTGGCGGATGGCCTTGATGAACGCAGCATGCTTAGCGAAGAGGCGATGGAGCGCGGCTTAAACTGTCTGTCGCTGTTCGCTGAACGCCTGCAGGGCTTTTCGCCCTCCAGCGTGTGCATCGTGGGCACCCATACCCTACGCCAGGCCCTGAACGCGCCAGAGTTCCTCAAGCGGGCGGAGAAAGTGATCCCCTACCCGATTGAGATCATCTCCGGTAACGAAGAGGCCCGCCTGATTTTTATGGGCGTTGAGCATACCCAGCCGGAAAAAGGGCGCAAGCTTGTTATCGATATCGGCGGGGGCTCTACAGAGCTTGTGATCGGTGAAGATTTTGAGCCGCGTCTGGTGGAAAGTCGCCGGATGGGCTGCGTCAGCTTCGCGCAGATGTACTTCCCGGGCGGCACCATCACCCGTGAGAACTTCCAGCGGGCGCGGATGGCAGCCGTCCAGAAACTGGAAAATCTGGCCTGGCAGTACCGGATCCAGGGCTGGAACGTGGCGCTGGGCGCATCAGGCACCATCAAAGCGGCGCATGAAGTGCTGCTGGCGATGGGTGAAAAAGACGGGTTTATCACCCCCGAGCGCCTGACGCTGCTGACCGAAGAAGTACTGAAACATAAAAGTTTTGACGCCTTAAGCCTGCCGGGGCTTTCCGACGAGCGTAAAGCGGTGTTCGTACCGGGGCTGGCTATTCTCTGCGGCGTGTTCGATGCGCTGGCCATCAAGGAGCTGCGTCTCTCCGACGGCGCGCTGCGTGAAGGCGTGCTCTACGAGATGGAAGGCCGCTTCCGCCACCAGGATATTCGCAGCCGCACCGCGCAAAGCCTGGCAAACCAGTACAACATCGACCGCGACCAGGCGAAGCGCGTGCTGGAAACCACCGTACAGATGTACGAACAATGGCAGGAGCAGAATCCTAAACTTGCGCATCCGCAGCTCGCCGCCCTGCTGAAATGGGCCGCGATGCTGCACGAAGTGGGACTGAACATCAACCACAGCGGCATGCACCGCCATTCGGCCTACATTTTGCAAAACAGCGATCTGCCGGGCTTCAACCAGGAGCAGCAGACCATGATGGCGACCCTGGTGCGCTATCACCGTAAAGCCATCAAGCTCGACGATCTGCCGCGCTTCACGCTGTTCAAGAAGAAGCAGTTCCTGCCGCTGATTCAGCTGCTGCGCCTGGGCGTGCTGCTCAATAACCAGCGTCAGGCCACCACCACCCCGCCCACGCTGAAGCTGAAAACCGACGACCATCACTGGACGCTCTGCTTCCCGCACGACTGGTTTAGCCAGAACGCGCTGGTCCTGCTGGACCTGGAAAAAGAGCAGCAGTACTGGGAAGCGGTCACCGGCTGGCGGCTCAAGATCGAAGAAGAGAGCGCCGACGTCGCGGCGTAACGGCTCAGGCGTCCGCTACGGACGCCTCTGCCTCCAGCAGCGAGACAAGCGCCATCGGCCTGCCAATCAGATACCCCTGCACATAATCGATACCCAGCGCGTGAACCGCGCTGCGTATCTCTTCGGTCTCGACGTACTCAGCCACCACCAGCATTTTCTTCATGCGCGCCAGATGGCAGATTGACGCCACTATCTGGTAATCCAGGCTGTTATTGACGATGTTGCGAATAAAGCTGCCGTCAATCTTGAGAATATCGGCATCTACGCTTTTCAGCCGCGCGTAGCTGGCATAGCCGGTGCCAAAATCATCAATCGCAATGCGTACCCCCATTTTCTGCAGCTGCTGGAGGATGTGTTGCGCCTGCTCCCCGTTGCCGAAGGTGCTGCACTCCGTCACCTCAAAAATCAGCTGCCACGGCTCAATGGCGTATTTCGCCAGCAGACGGCTCACCTCAAGCGGGAACTGCACCCGACAAACGGTTGAAGGGGCCAGATTAATGGCAAAACGATGACCGGGCAGTTGCTCGCGGTGTTCTGCCAGGAAGCGCAGGGTGTGGTCCAGCACCCACAAATCCACCCGCGAGGAGAGACCAAACTCCTGCGCGACGGGCAGGAATTGATCGGGGGAGAGCAATAGCCCGTCTACGTCCGGCATCCGCAGCAGGATTTCATGATAGCGGTCACCCCGCAGGCCGCGAACGGGCTGCGCCAGCAGGGTAAAAGCGTTGTTATCGAGCGCCTTTTGCAGGCGACTCATCATCGCGACTTTATCCTTCAGGCTGCGCTGCAGATGGACAGCGCCACGCTGCTGAAGATTTTCCGGATGGTTGGAGGAGAGCGACAGATCGGCAACCACTCCCAGCTCGCCCAGTACCAGATAAAGATGAGTAACCGGGGAGCGGACATAGCAGTAGCTCACGCCAACCTGCGGCTGCAGCGGCATGCCATCCCAGACAAAGCGGAACTGTTTGATATGCTCGTCGAGGGTATCAATGCGCTGCTGGTGTGATTCTGCGTTAAGCCGAACCGCCAGGTCGCAGCCGGTCAGGTGATATACCTGCTCATTAGGCTGAAGCGTGCCGTTAATCCACTGCGCCAGCTGCTGTTTGTACAAAATACGCAGCAGCACGCCGTAATTTCGGCCCAGAATTTCCAGCTCCGGAATGCGCAGCAGGCAGAGCGCCGACCACGGGTTCTTCGCCAGATCGCGCGACAGCGCCCGCAGGTTAGGCATATGTACGACCGGGTCGAGCAGCGCCAGCCTGCGGGTGCGTTTATTCACCGCACGCTGGCGAGTCGCCAGCATCGACATATAAATCACCACAAACGAGAAGACCAGGTAACTGGAAGAGGTGATCGCCAGCTGGATGTCATACCCCGCGTTCACCGGGATATAGTGATAAAAATAGTGAATAGACACCAGCAGCACCGGTGTCCAGATCAGCGATATCAGCTTATAGCCAAAACGCATCGCCCCCCAGAGCATCACCGGCATCAGCAACGACAGGGTGTAGTTGGTGGTGAAAATGGAGCTGTTTTCATTCATCGGGAGCAACAGCAGCGAAAGCAACCCGCCAAGCGTAATCGCCCACAGCAAAAACTCAACGAGCGTCACCTTTTTGTCTATCTGAAGACGGATCTGCGAGATAAAATGGGTGAGATAGCGCGGATGACGAATCAGGCGGATCAGCAGATAGCTCAACGGCACGCCTGTCAGCCCGCTGACCAGCAGCGCCTGATAGTTAATGAGCGTGCGAATATTGAGCGGGTTGAGCCCCGCCAGGCTCTGACGACTCTCATACACGCCCAGATAGACCGCAAACTGAAACAACACGAGAAACAGCGTTGCAGGACAGAAGACCTGCCAGAACAGGCGCTGCGGCATCAGCCGGATATCGCCGTACCCCGTCATATTGCGTCTGGGGGCAAAAACGCGATAACCACCCCAGCTCAGCACGAGAGGAACAATAAAATGCAGCACACCGGCGACGGTTTCAAACAGCCCGACCGCGTCGTAATAACGGATAAACAGCGATAACACAATTCCAGGCACGGCGGCAAAGCCAAAGAAGAGCATTAATACGAGCAGAAAAGAGAGCGGCAAATAATAGAGCGCCACAATACCGTCGCCCAACTGCGTCAGGGTATTGGCTGCACTCAGCACGGGCAGCAAAACCACTGGCAAAATAAGCGGCAGCGCCCACCAGCGGTCTTTATTGCGTTTCAGGAAAGCGAGAATGTTCATAGATGCCCGGTTTAACCCCTTTCAGTCCCTGGGGAACATAAAGACAGGCATCCGACCTGACGTACGCGCCGCCCGGCAACGTGCAGGGCGAACAGTGTGGAGGAAGGATTTTAAATACCAGGCTTGAGAATCCGTTGACCTAAATCAAACTAATTTACGCAAATAACGTTTCGCGGCGCTTTTTTGAAATAATTTTCCTCACGTTATCAAGATGGTAAATGCATTAATAAATTTCGATAACATCAGATAATGTAAACGTTGACGGTTATTTACACATTGCAGAATTGACCCCATCTTCCCGCTGTGCCTTAATATCCTCATCGCCCAAAAGGGCTTACCCAGGAAAAACAGAGTGAGTCAGGTCACGCGTATGCGCAAACGACATCGATTTAACACCCGGATGACCCGCATCATACTGTTAATCAGCTTCCTCTTTTTCTTTGGCCGCTTCGTTTATTCTTCGATTGGCGCCTGGTATCACCATCAGGACAAACTCCAGTCTCAGCAAACCAGCCTGACCGTCGACACGGCTGACCGCTAGCTCGCCGGAGAGTTTTGCACTAACCGAATAATCCCTGCTATCCCTTTGCTGAGGATTTTATCCTGTCGCATCACCACGGCCAGCTGCCGATGCAGCCCCGGCGTCAGCGACCTCACGCATAGCCCGTCACGATCGGCCTCCTGCTCCACCGCCATGCGCGGCACAATGCTGTAGCCCAGCCCTGCGCGCACCATACGCTTGATCGCCTCGATACTGCCAAGCTGCATCACCGGCGCGACCCCTGAGCCACTGGCAGCAAACCAGCCCTCAATCAGCGCCCGGGTACCGCTGCCGGATTCAAAAGCAATCAGCGGGTGAGCATATAACGCCTCCGGGGTAAACGCCCTGAAAGCCTCCTGCTGCTCCCGCGAGGCGATAAAAACAAACTCTTCCTCCATCACCGGCAGGACGTCCAGCGCTCTGCTACTCACCGGCAGCGTCACCAGCCCCATATCGAGACGGTTCTCCTCGATGGCCCTGACGATATCCAGGGTGTTGCCCGTGGTTACCCCCACGTTCAGAAGCGGATAGTCGCGGCGTAGCTGTTCCAGCAGCGGGGGCAGCAGATGAATGCAGGCGGTTGCGCCCGTGCCGAGCGTAATGGTGCCGCTCACATCATGGCTGAAGGCGCTCACGGCGCGGATGGCTTCATCCACCGCCTGTTGAATGCGCTCCCCATGCGCCAGCAGAGCCTCTCCGGCTGCCGTCACCCTGATGCCCCGCCCGGTACGCTCCACCAGTCGCGTTTGCAGAAATTGCTCCAGCTGGCGAATTTGCAGGCTGACGGCGGGCTGGGAAATGCCCAGCAGATCCGCCGCGGCGGAAAAGCTCCCGCGCTGGTGAACCAGACGGAACGTCGCGAGATAGCCCAGATTAAGCGTCGTCATTCAAAGTTTCTCTTATACCGCGCATAAGGTTGCGGCCCTGCCAGCACAATACCGCGGTCGTTATGCTCAGGACAACTGCATAACGGAGTGAAAACAATGGAAACACCGGCCCTGCCTCGCTGCCTCGCCCTCGCAGCGGGCTGTAATCAGCTCATCAACTGGGGGATCTCGTTTTATATGCCCGGCACCTTCGCGCTGGCCATTTCAGCCGACCGGGGATGGTCATCTCCGCAGATTTACCTCGGCCTGACGCTGGCGATGCTGGTGATGGCGGCGGTCTCGCCGTTTGTTGCCCGTCTGCTGGCGCGCTTTGGCGGCCAGACGGTGGTGATGAGCGGCACATTGCTGATCGCCATCAGCTGCGCAGGGATGGCGTCTACCCAGACGCTGTCTGGCTGGTACTGCGCCTGGCTGATCACCGGCGTCGGGATGCGCCTGTCGCTGTACGATGCGCTGTTCGCCGCGCTGGTCAACCTTTACGGGCAGCAGGCGCGAAGAACGATCTCACGCGTCACGCTGGCGGGCGGGCTGGCCTCCGCCGTCTTCTGGCCGCTGGGCGATGGCCTGCTCCACATCATGAGCTGGCAGGTGGCGTTACGCGTCTATGCCCTCGCAGGCCTGCTCAGCGCGGCGCTGATACGCACCCTTCCCCGGCAGCGGCTGGCGGTGACGACAAAGGCCAGCGCGCCGCCGCTAAAAAACGAACGGCGTAACGGCTGGCTTTATGCCGCCTTCATTGCCCTCATCACTTTTGTCTCTAACGGTACGTCCACCCATCTGCCGGAATTTATTGCAAGCTGCGGCCTGCCGGTCGCCATCGGCATGCTGTGGGGGTTCGGGCAGACGGGCGCCCGCGCGCTGGAGGTCGTGGCCGGTGCCCGCTTAACGCCCTTCTCCTTAACGCTTTTTACCGCTCTCGCCATGCCGCTCTGTTTTCTTGTGGGGATAAGCAGCGCCCTGTTTGTCTGGTGCGCCGCCGGGTTTGTGCTGGGCTATGGGGCCATCAACGGGTTGGTGACTATCGTTAAAGCCACCCTGCCGCTGGCGCTGTTTAGCGCGGAAAACTATGCCCGCCGCACCGGTCTGCTGCTGATCCCCGCGCAGCTGATGGCGGCAGCGTCGCCGTTTGCTTACGCATGGCTCAACAAAACGCTGGGGATCGCAGGGGCAATGTGGGTTTCCACCGGGTTAACGCTGGTGATTGCCGGTCTGGCGATAACGATTGTGCGCCGTTCGCGCAGGCAGAATGTAACGCACTGTATCCAGCGCGACACGCTGACAAACGGGTACAAAACGCCCCCTCCGGCAAATATCGCCGATACATAAAAATGGTCTTCTGTCTCCGTTATCACTCGCAACGGATAAGGAGATAAAGATGAATCGTCGATTTTTACTGCTGCCGATACTTGCCCTGGTGTCGGCCAGCGCCCGGGCCGCGCCCCTGGACAACCTCAGCGCCGCAGACGTCAACGGCCCTGCTGCCGTTGCCCCGCTGGAACACCCGCAGCCCCCCGCCAGGCTGATTGTCGATCCACCGCTCGCCGGTCCGCTGAGCAAAGGGGCGGTCTTTATTCAGTATCGCGTCGAAAATCTGCGTATCGAGCCGGTGTTCGGTCCTGATGCGCTCAGGGTGACCCCGCGCATCGGACACATTCACGTGGTGGTGGATGACGCGCCGTGGCACTGGGCGGATACCAGCGGAGAGCCGGTGATTCTGGTGGGACTCCCCGCCGGTAAACACAAGGTCACGATTATTCTGGCCGATCCGACCCATAAGCCTGTCGATCACAAAACCCTTGAATTCACCGTACCGCCCCATGCGGCGATCCACCATTTTTAAGGAATCTGAAAATGAAAGCACTGTCTGTACTGACCGCAGGTCTGCTGGCCCTTTCCGCCAGCGCCTTCGCGGAGAGTAAAACCAGCGTCGTGCTGGTACACGGCGCGTTTGCCGACGGCAGCAGCTGGAATAAGGTGATTACCCTGTTGCAGAAACAGCACGCAGAGGTGATTGCCGTCCAGCTGCCGCTCACCTCGCTAAAAGATGACGTGGCCGCCACGCAGCGAGCCATCGCCCGGGCGCACGGCGACGTGGTGCTGGTGGGCCACTCGTGGGGCGGCACCGTGATTAGTGAAGCGGGCAACGATGCGCGGGTGAAATCGCTGGTGTATGTGGCGGCGTTCGCGCCGGACTCCGGCCAGTCGACGGCGGATCTCGCGGGAAGCGTCCCTGCGCCGCCGGGCAGCGCGGGCATAGCCAAAACGGCGGACGGCTATTTATATCTGCCAACGGAGGCCGTCAGGAAGGACTTCGCGCCGGATGTGAAACCGGCTGAACAACAGACCATTGCGGCCACGCAGGGGCCAATTAAGGGCGACGCTTTCGCAGAAAAAGTGACTCAAGCCGCGTGGCACAACAAACCGAGCTGGTATGTGGTGAGTCAGGATGACCGGATGATTAACCCGGCGCTTGAACGCGCGATGGCGAAGACGATCCACGCGAAAACCACCGAGGTGGCGGCGAGCCACGTGTCGATGGTGAGCCAGCCGCAGATCGTTGCCCGGACGATTGAGCAGGCGATAAGCAGCGATTAACCGGAGTGACTCATTCGATCTTCTGCACTTCCGTATCCATCGCCAGCAGCGCAGTGCCGTCATGCGCTGCTGGCGCCATAAAGGGAACCGGCTTGCCCGTCCGCCTGTCGACCAGCAGCGAGTGGCGCTCGCCCTGCGCGAACAGATTCTGCTCTCCCCACTGACGCAGCGCCACGACCACGGGGAAAAGCGCTTCTCCCTTGTCGGTCAAGACATATTCCTGATAAGCCGTGCCGTCTGATGCCCCCTGTAACGTCAGGATATCCGCCTCAACCAGCTTGCGAAGCCGGTCAGAAAGGATGTTGCGCGCCACGCCCAGGCTGTGCTGAAAATCCCCGAAGCGCGTCATGCCGTCAAACGCATTTCGCACAATAAGAAGCGACCAGCGATCCCCGATCAGATCAACGCTGCGGGCAACGGGACAATATTCCTCCTTTACCGTTTTTCGGGACATTACCTGTTTTCCTCGCAAAGGCCACCCTATAACTAGTTGCATTTTAAAACCACATAACCTAGCATTCAACTAGTTTCATTTTGAAACCAGGTTATCACAGGCGAGGATTTTGAACATGTCACTGACGTCAGCCCTTCCTTCAGCCGACATGCCGCGCAGCATGGTCTGGCTGTTCGCCACCGCCAGCGGCTTAAGCGTGGCAAACGTCTACTATGCCCAGCCTTTGCTTGACGCGCTGGCGAACGATTTCGGCATCAGCCATGCGGCCGTGGGCGGCGTGGTGACCACCACACAAATTGGCTGCGCGCTGGCCCTTTTGCTTGTGGTTCCTCTGGGTGACAAAGTGGATCGTCGACGACTCATGGCCATCCAGCTGATTGCTCTGGTGGTGGCGCTGGTTTCCGTCAGCATGGCACAGTCCTCTTCAGCGCTGCTTATCGGTATGCTTGCGACCGGTATGCTGGGTACGGCTATGACGCAGGGGCTGATCGCCTACGCCGCCAGCGCCGCGTCCCCCCACGAACAGGGGCGCGTTGTCGGCGCGGCACAGGGCGGCGTGTTCATAGGTCTGCTGCTCGCTCGCGTCTTTGCCGGTGGCATCAGCGATATCGCTGGCTGGCGCGGGGTTTATCTTTGTGCTGCCGCGCTGATGCTCATGATTGCGTTACCTCTGTGGTGGCGACTCCCCGCCCTGCCAGCCGTCACTGCCACGATGAGCTATCCGCGCCTGATTGGCTCAATGCTCACGCTGCTGCGGCAGGAAAAAGTGCTGCAGATACGCGGCATGCTGGCGCTGCTGATGTTTGCATCGTTCAACGTTTTCTGGAGCGCGCTGGTGCTGCCGCTGAGCGCACCGCCGTTTAACTTTTCGCATACAGCGATTGGCGCGTTTGGATTGGCTGGTGCTGTGGGCGCGCTGGCGGCTGGCCAGACAGGACGCTGGGCCGATCGGGGATATGCCCAACGCACCAGCGCGGCAGCGCTTAGTATCTTACTGTTAGCCTGGTGGCCCTTGTCGCTGATGGAGCATTCACTCGGGTTCCTGGTTATCGGCATCATACTGCTCGATTTGGGCGGTCAGGCGCTGCACGTCACCAACCAGAGCATGATTTTCCATACCCGTCCCGAGGCGCACAGCCGGCTGGTCGGGCTTTACATGCTGTTTTATGCCGTCGGCAGCGGGCTCGGCGCGCTCGGCACGACGATGACGTATGACTATGCCGGCTGGCCGGGCGTCTGCCTGCTTGGAGCCTCGGTCAGCCTGCTGGCGCTGGTGTTCTGGTGGCTAACCCGCTTCAGCGCCCGCCATTCGCGGGATAATCGCGATTAATCCACGCGTGGTCCTCTTCCCAGGTGAACATCCATTTGCGCACCGGCCCGGCCATCACGTTGAGGTAATAGCTGTCATACCCGGCCATCGTCGCCACCGGATGGTAGCCCTTCGGCACCATGACCACATCACGGTTGTAGACCGCCATGCACTCATCCAGCGTTCTGTCGTCGGTGTAAACCCGCTGCATGCAGAACCCCTGCCCGGGGTTGAGGCGATGGTAGTAGGTCTCCTCCAGATACGTCTCCTGCGGCGGGTTATCCGTGTCGTGCTTGTGGCTCGGGTACGAGCTGGTGCAGCCCTCATGGGTCCAGACTTCCACCACCAGCAGGCTGTCGGCGGGCTTATCTTCTGGCAGAATATTGTGCACATAGCGCTGGTTATGGCCTTTGCCCCGCGCTTCAGCATCGATATCCTGCGGCGCAATCAACCGTGTCGGGTATGTGCCTTTTCCGGGGGCGGCGCAGACCGCCAGCTCCAGCCTCGTCAGCGCCTTCACCTGCACCGTCTCCTGCGGGGTGACGTAAACCGCCCACGGCCTGATGCGCTCGAACGGGCTCATCCGCTCGCCAATGTCATTAAACTGCGCGGAAGGCGTGCTGATGGAGGCGCGCCCGGCGACCAGCACCAGACAGCGCTCTTCGCTGACGGCGGGCAGCGTCAGCGTCTGCCCCTCCTGCAGCTCATACGCCTCAAAGCCGACATATCCCCAGCCGGCGCGTTCCGGCGTAACGCACTGGGTGCGCCCCACCGCGTCCGGCTGTTGCCAGCGTGATAGCAAACGTGACATGTCACCTCCTCAGATAAGCGCGGCGTCGCGCGCCAGGCGGCTCAGGTTGTTATACCCCAGGCGGGCGTAGGTCAGCGGGTGGGCAATCGCCGGATCCTGCTCAGCCTCCACCACCAGCCAGCCGTGATAATCCTGCGCCTTCAGCAGTTGCATAATCGGCGGATAATACACGCAGCCATCGCCCGGCACGGTAAACACGCCGCTCAGCACCGCGTCGAGGAAGCTGGTTTTACGGTTTTTCACGTCCGCCAGCACGTCGGCACGCACGTCTTTGCAGTGGACGTGGTTGATGCGCGACGCCCAGCGCTGCGCCACTGCCAGCGGATCGGCCCCGGCAAAGGTCAGATGACCGGTATCCAGCAGCAATCCGACCGCCTCCCCGGTGTGGGTCATCAGATTGTCCACGTCGTCGGCAGACTCAATCACCGTGCCCATATGGTGATGGTAGGCAATCTGCACGCCCTGCTGCTGCGTATAGCGGGCAAACTCGGTGAGCTTCTCGCCGTACTCTTTCCAGCGCGCCTGCGGGAAGCGCGGGCGCAGGTGAACCGGGGTCTGCTGCTCGCCGTGAATACAGCCGCTGACTTCGGCAAAGACCAGCACCTTCGCCCCCAGCTCGCGCAGCAGCGTCAGGTGAGACTGCACGGCGGCGATCTCCTCCTCCACGCTGCGCTCCAGCAGGCGGCCGGAGTACCAGCCGGAAACCAGCTGCAGGTCATGGCGCTGCAGGATGGGGCCAAGCAGGCGCGCTTCGCGCGGGAATTTATTGCCCAGCTCGAACCCGGCAAAACCGGCCTCTTTTCCCTCGCTCAGACAGGTTTCCAGCGGCGTCTCCGCGCCGAGGGAAGGCAGATCGTCATTCGTCCACGTCAGCGGGTTAATGCCCAGTTGTACACTCATTGTCGTCTCCATTATGCGTGTCCGCGCTCGCGCCACCAGGCGATAAGCTGCAGGTAATTGTCCCGGATGCGCGCCACCAGCTGCGCATCGTCAATATCGTGTTTCAGCCACGCGCGGGAGGCATCGCCAAACAGCGTGCGTCCCACGGCAAACCCTTTCACCAGCGCCTGTCCCGCTGCGGCTTTGAAGTCAGCGCGCAGCTGTTCTGCCGGGGCATCCAGCCCGAGGATCACCACCCCGCGGCAGTGCGGGTCCCGGCGCGCAATAATCTCGCTCAGCGCCGTCCAGCCACCGGCTGAGAGCGGCGGCAGCTTCCACCAGTCCGGGTAAATGCCGAGGTTGTAGAAGCGGGAGATGGCGCGCAGGTAGAGCTCATCGCTGCGCGGCATGCTGGCCGGAAGGATCACCTCCAGCAGCAGCTCGTGCCCGGACTGGCAGCAGGCGTGGTACACCTCGGCGATTTTCTGCTCCTGCTCCAGGCGCAGGCCGTGGGCGTCTTCCGGATGGAAGAAGACCAGGCACTTCACCACGTGCTCCTGCGGCCAGCTGATAAGCTGGGTGCCGATGTTGCCGTGTTCCATCTCCAGCGGACGCGAGCCGGGCAGCTCAATGGGGCGGCCAATCCACCACCCTTCGCCGGTAATGGCGTTCAGCGCGTCCTGACCAAAGGTGCCGTCGCACAGCAGACCGGCTTTGCCCTCCAGCCCGGCACGGCTTGCCGCCTCGCGGCTGGCCTGCAGGATCAACTGCTTCAGCGCCGGAATGCGCCCGATCGACGCCCCGCACTGCAGCGCCATGTCCTCCAGCTGGCTGCGGTGGTCGAAGGCCATTACACACAGCTCCGGCCATTCCCGACGGCGGGTGGTGACCCGATGGAGATGGTTAAGACGCGGGTCGAGATCCGGGCGCGGCACCCTTGCGGCGCGCGAGAGATAATCATCCAGCTCGATTTTGCTCGGCATCGCCGGGGCGCAGCCGTGGCGCGACACCACCAGCGCGCCGCAGGCGTTGGCGTAGCGGCACGCCTGCTCCCAGCCCTCGTCATTCAGGTAGCCGCGCAGCAGGCCGGACATAAACGCATCTCCCGCGCCGAGGACGTTCAGCACCTCCACGCGCACGCCGGTCACCGTCAGGCCGTCGTCCAGACGGGGCGGAATGGCGCCGGTATAGACCGAACACCCCAGCGCGCCGCGCTTGCAGACCAGCGTTGCCTGACTCACGGCACGCACCTGCTCCAGCGCCTGAAGGGTATCCGTACTGCCGCCGGCAATGTGAAACTCCTCTTCGGTGCCGACGATGACGTCGAAGAGGTGCAGTACCTCCTGCAGCTCACGGGTGACCTTATCGGCGGCGATAAAGCGCGTTTCGCCGTCGCCTAAGGAGGTCAGCCCCCACAGCACCGGACGGTAGTCGATGTCCAGCACCGTGCGTACGCCGTGACGGCGGGCATAGCCCAGCGCCGTCAGCACCGCCTCGCGGGTCTGCGGGTGAGAAAGGTGAGTCCCGGTGATGGCAAGACACCGTGCGGAGGCGATGTAGCTTTCGTCCACATCGCTGGCCGTAATGGCCATATCCGCGCAGTTATCGCGATAAAAAATCAGAGGAAAGGTGTCCCGGTCTTTAATGCCGAGTAGCACCAGCGCCGTAAGGCGTTCTTTGTCGGTAATCAGATGGCTGGTATCGCAGCCCACCTGGTTTAACTCTTCCCGCAGGAAGCGGCCCATATGTTCATCGCCGACGCGCGCCAGCATCGACGAGCGCAGGCCCTGGCGTGCGGTGCCGTACGCCACGTTGCCGGACGAGCCGCCGAGGTATTTGGCGAAGCTCGAGACATCCTCCAGGCGGGCACCAATCTGCTGGCTGTAGAGGTCTACCGCCACGCGGCCCATGCATATCACATCAAACTGCTTTTCCACGTTGATACCTCATCAGACAATGTCGTTCACGTTCAGCCAGCGGCCCTGCAGGTGTGAGAGTGCAATCGCGTCCAGCACGCGCGACACCTTCCAGCCCTCTTCGAAGTCCGGCCACATCGGCGCGTCGGCGGCTATCCCGTCTACCAGGTCGCGCACCTCCACCGTTTTTTGATCGTTAAAGCCAATCCCGTGGCCCGCGCCCATGCAGAACGCACCATAGTCCGGGTGAGCGGGGCCGACGAGCAGGGTACGGAACCCCTGACGGTTCACCGGATCGTCATGCAGATAGAGCTTCAGCTCCGCCATGCGCTCCTGGGTGAAACTGATGGCGCCTTTCGTCCCGGTGATAACGTACGAGAGCCCCATCTTGCGCCCGCAGGCGACGCGGGAGGTCTCAATGACGCCCTGCGCCCCGCCCGCGAAGCGCACCATCGCGTGGGCCTGATCCTCATTTTCGACGGCGATCATCTCCGACGAACCGGCCTTTGCCGGACGCGCCGGAACCACGATTTTTAAATCACCGCAAACCTGCTCAATCTCCCCTACCAGGTACTGGGCCATGTTGACGATATGCGCCGCGAGGTCGCCCAGCGCCCCCAGCCCGGCGGTCTCTTTGAAGCAGTGCCAGTGGATCGGCGAAAGCGGGTCGGCCATATAGTCTTCGTTGTGGGTACCGTAGAAGTGGATCACTTCGCCAATCTCGCCGCGGGCGATAATCTCTTTCGCCAGTTGCGCCGTCGGGTTTTTCATGTAGTTGAACCCCACCAGCGTTTTCACCCCTGCCCGCTTCGCAGCGTCGACCATCTCGCGCGCGTCGTGGGCGTTGAGCGCCAGCGGCTTCTCCGAGTAGACGTGCTTGCCGTGGCGGATCGCCTCCAGCGCCATCTCTTTATGCAGGTGGTTGGGGGAACAAATATCCACCACGTCAATGGCCGGGTCGGCCACCAGTGCCCGCCAGTCTCCGGTTGAGCGGTTGAAGCCAAACGCCTGGGCGCGCGCTGCCGCCAGCTCCGGCGTGACTTCCGCCACCATCTCGCGCACCAGCCTGCCGCGCAGGTTGAACACCGTCGGGGCCTGGGCATAGGCGATGGCATGCGCCTTGCCGATATACCCGGTGCCAATCAATCCAATACGAACCTCTTTCATCGTGATCCTCACAGTGCGCCGCGACGGCTCTTGGCGTAGGTGTCAAACGCCACCGCCAGAACAATAATTAATCCGGTGATAATCTGCTGGTAGTAGGCCGAGACGTTCATCAGCACCAGGCCGTTAATCAGAATGCCCATAATGATGGAGCCGATAATGGTGCCGCCGATGCGCCCGTAGCCGCCCATCAGCGAGGTGCCGCCAATCACCACCGAGGCGATGACGCGCAGCTCGAAGGAGATCCCGGCCACCGCCTCGGCGCTCCCCAGACGCGCGCTGAGGATGAAGCCCGCCAGCCCCGCCAGACAGCCAATCAGCACGTAGACGCTGACCAGCACGCGCCTGACGTTCACCCCCGCCAGACGCGCTGCCTCCGGGTTGCCGCCAATGGCGTAGACGAAGCGGCCCCAGCGGGTTTTATGCAGCGCCAGATAGCCGCCGACGGCGACGATGGCAAAAATCCAGATTGGAATGGAGATGCCGAGCAGCTCCCCGCGTCCCCACCAGCGATAGCCCTGATCGAAACCGGCGATCGGCGCGCCGTCGTTAATCACCAGCGTCAGGCCGCGCCAGATGGTCATCCCGCCGAGGGTGACAATGAACGGCGGCAGGCGCAGGCGGGTGACGCCCAGACCGTGCAGGAAGCCAATCGCCGTGCCCATGGCCAGGCAGATCCCCAGCCCAATCAGCCAGCTCATGCCGCCCCAGGCGTTCGGGTCGACGGTGGTGAAGTTATCGCCCTTAATCACGTAGGCCGCGGTCATGGCGCACACTGCCAGAATGGAGCCGACGGAGAGGTCGATCCCGGCGGTGAGGATGACGAAGGTCATCCCCACGGCCATGATCCCGTAGATGGAGACTTCGGTCAGAATGTTGAAAATATTGCGTTCAGAGAAAAAATTGCTGTTCTGCGACTGGAAGAAGATCAGCAGCAGGATCATGAAAATCAGCACCCCAAAGCGCTCGAAGAAGGCGATGGGATCGATGCGTCCGGCACGTTTAACCGGGACCTGCGTTTTAGAAATCATCTGCGTCATGAGTAACTCCGTTATGCCGCGTTCAGGGCGTTGTGGTTGATGGCCATCATCGTCATCAGCCGCTCTTCGTTGGCCTCATCGCCGTGGATCTCGCCGGTGACCCGGCCTTCACTCAGGGTGATGATCCGGTCGGAAACCGCCATCACTTCAGGCAGATCGGAGGAGATCACGATCACCGCCACGCCCTTTTTCGCCATGTCAAACAGCACCTGGTGCACTTCTGATTTGGTTCCCACGTCAATGCCGCGCGTCGGCTCATCAACGATCAGCACCCGCGGGTTGAGCGCCATGCAGCGCGCGAGGATCACTTTTTGCTGGTTACCGCCGGAGAGTTTGCGCACCTCCTGCGCGCTGTTGACCATTTTGATCTGCAGCGCCTGGCGGTAGGACTCAATCAGATCGTCCTCTTTGCGGGTGTTCACAAACCAGCGCCAGTGCAGCAGCGAGGAGAGGCAGGAGAGCGACAGGTTGTCGCGAATCGACAGCCCCAGCACCGCCCCCTCTTTTTTACGGTCTTCCGGTACCAGCGCCACGCCCTGTTCGAGGGCATACAGCGGGTCGCGCGGCTGGTACGGCACGCCGTCCAGCTCAAAGCTGCCCGAGGTAAACGCGTCTGCGCCAAACAGGCAGCGCGCCACTTCGGTGCGCCCGGCGCCCACCAGCCCGGCAATGCCTAACACCTCCCCGGCGTGGACGTGGAAGCTGATGTCATGCAGGGCGATGCCGTGCGGATCCAGCGGCGGCTTCTCACGGCTCAGCCCCTTCACCGCCAGGCGAACGGGTTTGTCCTCATGGTGGGTTTCGCTGGCGGGACGACGGTTAAAGGCCACATCGCGCCCGACCATCAGGCGGATCAGCTGTTCGACGTTGGTCTCGGCCACCGCGCCGGTGCCGGTGAAGCGGCCGTCCTGGAAAACGGTGAAGCGATCGCAAAGCTGGAACACTTCGTGCAGACGGTGGGTGACATAGATAATGCTCACGCCACGGGTTTTAAGCTCCCGCACCACGCGGTGCAGGCTTTCCACCTCGCTGTCGCTCAGCGCGGCGGACGGTTCGTCCATAATGATTAAACGGGCGTTGAGGGTCAGCGCCCGGGCGATCTCCACCATCTGCTGCTGCGCCACGCTCAGACGGGCGACGGGCGTGGTCGGGGCGACGTTCAGCTGCAGGTAATCGAGAATGACCTGCGCCTCCTGGTTTACCGCCTTTTCGTCGACGATCAGGTTACGCTTGCGCGGCTCGCGCCCGAGAAACATGTTTTCCGCGACGGTCATATTGGGCAGCAGGTTGAATTCCTGATAGATAGTGATAATGCCCTTGTTCTGGCGCTCCACCGGGGAGTCATCCACCGGCAACGTTTCGCCGTTAAACCAGATTTCCCCGCGGGTTTGCGGCTGCGCGCCCGCAAGCGCTTTCAGCAGCGTCGATTTTCCCGCCCCGTTTTCCCCCAGCAGGGCGTGAATTTCTCCGCTGCCGACGGTCAGCTGGGCGCTGCTCAGCGCCCAGACGCCGGAAAAGCTTTTTGCCAGGTCGGTCACTTTCAGTAAGGGTTGCGACATCGGTCTGCTCCTCCTCATGATGAGCCGCCAGAGGCGGCTCGGGACATATTAGTTACCGGCCTCACCGATCCGCTCAGCCTGCTGCAGGTTCTCTTTGGTGATCAGCGTCGGTGGGTAGTCAGCCCCGGTGATGGCTTTCTTCTCACGCACGTTGGCCACCAGCTGGCTCATCGCCGTCTGCACCGCAAAGCCCGGACGCTGATCCGCCGTTACCGCCAGCCAGCCGTCGCGCACGCGGGCCAGCGCTTCCGGCACCGCGTCAAAGCCTGTGACCAGAATTTCGCCCGGCTTCACGCCCTGGCTCTGCAGGGCTTCGATCGCCCCCAGCGCCATATCGTCATTGGCGGAGAGGATCACCTGCGGGCGTTTCGGCAGCGAAGGCAGGACGCTTTCAACGATGCGCATCCCTTCTGAACGCATCCAATTGCCGGTCTGATCGGCGACGATCTTGTACTTATCCCCGCCCGCCTTCAGGCTGTCGCGGATCCCTTTGGTGCGTTCAATGTTGGAGGAAGAGCCCGGCTGACCGGTCAGCAGAATGATCTCCGCGCCGTCGGGGAATTTGGTTTTCACAAAATCGCCAATCGCCTGGCCACCCTTGTAGTTGTTGGCGCCGAAGTGCGGCACTTTTTTCTGGCTGTCGACGGAGCGGTCAAGGGTGACGACCGGCAGCTTCGCATCCTGAATTTCATCCACCGCGCTTGAGACCGCGTTGACGTCGTTCGGGGAGACGATAAAGCCCTGCGCCCCGCGGGTAATGGCGTTTTCCAGGTCAGCCACCTGTTTTGGCGAGCTGCCCTGCCCGTCCAGCACCTGAAGCTTCACGCCCATCTCTTTTGCGGCTTTCACCGCCGTGCGCTGCATGTGAACTTCAAACGGCATGGCCAGGTTTGGGGTACTGAAAACAATTTGCTCGTTTTCGGCGAAGGCGGCCCCGGATGTCATGGCGATGAGGGCGGCTACGATCAGTTTTTTCATTATTATGTCTCTCTGTGTAGGGTGGTTGTGTTTAGAGGACGATCTCGCGCTGGCTTCGCAGCGATTCCAGCGCTTTATCCGCGAGGTACAGCGCACGTTCACCATCATCGCCGCTGCAGTCAGGTACCGCTTCGCCGCGCAGGACCGCGACAAAATGTTCCCATTCCGCGGCGTAAGCGGATTTGTAGCGCTGCAGGAAGAAGTGTTCCGGCAGCGCGCTGGTGCAGCCCTGTTTGCCGTAGTGCTGCACCTGGTTTTCCAGAATGTTGCCCGCGCACAGCAGCCCTTCGGAGCCGTGCAGCTCCAGGCGCTGGTCATAGCCATACGAGGAGCGGCGGCTGTTGACGATGGTCGCCATCGCGCCGGAGGCGTATTTCAGAACGATAAACGCGGTATCGATATCTCCCGCCTCGCCAATCGCCGGATCCACCAGGTTGCTGCCCTGGGCATACACCGACACCGGCTCTTCGCCCATGATGAAGCGCGCCATGTCAAAGTCGTGGATGGTCATATCGCGGAACATGCCGCCGGAGACGCGTACGTACTCCGCAGGCGGCGGAGACGGATCGCGGGAGATAATGAGCAGTGATTCCGGCTTGCCGATGCGCCCGGCCTGAGCCTCGGTTTTCACGCGGCGGAACTGCGGGTCAAAGCGGCGGTTAAAGCCGATGAACAGCGGCACGTCGTACTCCTTGACCACTTTCAGGCAGTCGCGCACGCGGGCAAGGTCGAGGTGTACCGGCTTTTCACAGAAGATGGCCTTGCCGTGGCGGGCGGCCATTTCAATCAGGTCCGCGTGGGTGTCGGTGGCAGAGGCGATCAGCACGGCGTGAACGTTAGGGTCGGTCATCGCCTCAGTCAGGCTCTGCTGGCGGGCCTGATACTGCGTGGCGAGACGGGTGGCAAATTCCTGATTCGGGTCAACCACGGACCAGAGCGTGGTCGCGCTGTGGCTGGCGATGTTAGCTGCATGTACCTGGCCAATTCGGCCAGCGCCCAGTAAAGCAATGTTAAACATAACGGCTCCCGGTGTTGGTGAATGCTGTGAACTAACGACCCTATAAATAAAACATTTATTTCATTTTTATAAATAGTGAAAATTATGTTTTTGAGCGTGGGTTAACACTTTTGAGATGAATGAGATAAATTCTGTTATCAATCTCACAACATGGAAGGGAGGACATCTTCCCCTCAGCCCGGCTCTCTCCCCAAAGGGGCGAGGGAGAAAAGGCCGCACCGAACCATCCCCTCTCCCCTTTGGGGAGAGGGTTAGGGTGAGGGGAAAATGAAATGAAAATTTCGTTACGAGGGAAAAACTAATACTGACGGGCTTTTTTCACCTGCGCCTGCGTTTGCTCCGCGGCTTCGCGCACCGCTGGTGACGCCGCCACCTGCGCATCACCGGTGCGCCACCAGGAGGCATAATCGTGGGTCATGGTCTTTGGCAGCACCTTGATGTCGAGCAGCGTGGGGCCAGGATGCGCGCGGGACGCCTCCAGCGCCGCCAGCAGGCTTTGCTCATCGTTCACCCGCCACGCGCGGCAGCCGTAGCTTTCCGCGTTTTGCGCGAAATCGACCTTCACAAGCGGCCCGTCAAGCCGTCCGGTTTCCGGATTGCGATGGCGGTTTTCCGTGCCAAAGCTGCCCATGCCGTGCCCCATCTGCAGGTTGTTGATGCAGCCGAAGCTGGCGTTATCAAACAGCAGAACGGTGATCTTAATGCCCTCCTGCACCGCAGTTTGCAGCTCGGAGTGCAGCATCATGTAGGAACCATCTCCCACCATGGCGTACACCGGCAGGCCTGGTCGGGCAAGCTTCGCGCCGATGGCCGCCGCAATCTCGTAGCCCATGCAGGAGTAGCCGTACTCCAGATGGTAGGTGTCAGGCGTTTTGACCTGCCAGAGGCGCTGTAAATCTCCCGGCAGCGATCCGGCCGCCCCCACCACGATGGCGTTATCTTCCACATGCTGGTTGATGAGCCCCAGCACCCGCGTCTGGGTCAGGCGGGTGTTGAGCGTCTCGCCGTACTCCGCCAGCTGCGCATCCAGATGCCCTGCCACTTCGGGCGCGTCGTCAGGACGCCACTGGCGATCCCACAGGCGGCGGCACTCGTCGCGCCAGGTGGATTTCGCCTGAACGATCGCCTCTCCCCAGCCGCTGCGGTACTCCCCGAGCGCGTGGGTTAAGGCCTGCAGCCCGGTTTGGGCATCGGCAATCAGCGCGGTGGCGTCCAGCTTCAGGGCGTCAAACTCGGCCACGTTCAGCAGCAAAAATTCCACGTCCGGATGGCAAAAGAGCGCCTTGGAGCCGGTGGTAAAGTCCGTCAGGCGCGTGCCGATGCCGATCACCAGGTCGGCCTGCGGCGCGAGCTGGTTGGCCGCCATTCCGCCCGTCACGCCCACCCCGCCCAGATTAAGTGGGTGGTCACTTACCAGCGCCCCCTTTCCGGCCTGGGTTTCAGCAAACGGCAGCTGCAGCGTCTCGACAAATTCACTAAACGCCTCATGCGCGCCGGAATAGCGCACGCCGCCGCCGCACACCACCAGCGGCCGACGTTTACGGGCGATCAGCGCCCGCGCCTGCGCCAGACGCTGCGGGTCCGGCGGACGACGCTCGATGTGATGCACGCGACGCGCAAAGAAGCTCAGCGGGTAATCCCAGGCTTCCCCCTGCACGTCCTGCGGCAGGCAAATTGTCACCGCACCGGTATCTGCCGGGTCAGTAAGCGTTCGCATCGCGTTTAGCATCGCGCTCATGAGCTGCTCCGGGCGGTTGATACGGTCCCAGTAGCGGGAGACCGGACGGAAGCAGTCGTTAGTGCTAATGCTGAGATCGTGATACTGCTCAATCTGCTGCAGCACCGGGTCCGGCTGGCGGCTGGCGTAGATGTCTCCTGGCAGCAGCAACAGCGGAATGCGGTTTGCCGTAGCGGTCGCCGCGGCGGTGATCATATTGGCGGCCCCCGGCCCGACGGAGGAGGTGACGGCGAAAATGCGCTGACGACGGTGCTGTCTGGCGAATCCCGTCGCCATGTGGGCAATGCCCTGCTCGTTGCAGCCCTGCATCACCTGCAGATGGCCCGGATCCTGCTCCAGCGCCTGGCCGATACCGAGCACGTTGCCGTGTCCAAAGATGGTGGCGACGCCCTCCACGAAGGGCGTTTCGTTGCCGTCAACGCTGACGTACTGTTGGTTAAGGAATCTGACCAGCGCCTGGGCCATGGTCATTCGTTCGGTTTGCATAACACCTCCTGTCAGCCCAGCGTCGGCATGGAGAACGCCGCGCCGGTCTCCTGCTGCATTTCCGGCCAGCGCGCGGTGATGGTTTTCATTCGGGTGTAGAAACGCACGCCGTCGTTGCCGTGAACGTTGAGCGCGCCAAAAATCGAGCGCTTCCAGCCGCCGAAGCTGTGGAATGCCATCGGCACCGGGATCGGCACGTTGACGCCCACCATACCCGCCTGCACCTCTTCGCAGAAGCGGCGTGCGCAGCCGCCGTCACGGGTGAAAATGGCCGAGCCATTACCATATTCATGGCGGTTAATCAGATCCACCGCGCTGGCGTAATCTGCTACGCGCACCACAGAAAGCACCGGACCAAAAATCTCTTCTTTATAGATGGTCATCTCCGGGGTGACGTTATCGAACAGCGTCGGCCCGACAAAATAGCCTTGCTCGTGGCCCTTCACGCTGAAGCCGCGACCGTCCACGCGAAGCGTCGCCCCCTGCGCTTCCCCGCTGTCGATGTAGCCCAGCACCTTGCGGCGGTGCGCGGAGGAGATGAGCGGCCCCATTTCGTTCTCCGGCGTCTGGTCCAGTCCTGGCCCAACGCGCAGCGCGGCAATCTGTTTTTCCAGCCGGGCGCAGAGGTCATCGGCGGTGTTATCCCCCACCGCCAGCACCACAGAGAGCGCCATGCAGCGTTCGCCCGCCGCGCCGTAGGCCGCGCCCATAATGGCGTTGGTCGCCATCTCCATGTCGGCATCCGGCATTAAAATGCAGTGGTTTTTCGCCCCGCCCAGCGCCTGACAGCGCTTCCCGTGGGCAGACGCGGTCTGGTAAATGTATTCGGCAATCGGCGTGGAGCCGACAAAGCTCACCGCCTGCACGCGCGGGTCGGTCAGGAGCACGTCGACGGACTCCTTGTCACCCTGCACCACATTGAACACGCCGTCCGGCAGGCCGGCCTCTTTCAGCAGCTGCGCCAGTGCCAGCGCCAGCGAAGGGTCTTTTTCCGACGGTTTCAGCACGAAGGTGTTGCCGGTCGCCAGGGCAATCGGGAACATCCACATCGGCACCATCGCCGGGAAGTTAAACGGCGTGATCCCGGCGCAGACGCCGAGCGGCTGCATCAGCGAGTGGCTGTCAACGCCGGTCCCGACGTTCGCCGAGTGTTCACCCTTTTGCAGATGCGGAATGCCGCAGGCAAATTCGACCACTTCCAGGCCGCGGGTCAGTTCGCCCACCGCATCGGAGAAGACCTTGCCGTGCTCTTCGCTGATGAGGCGGGCCAGGCGCTCCATATTCTCTTCCAGCAGCGCCTTGAAGCGGAACATCACGCGCGCGCGCTTAAGCGGAGCATGGCGCGCCCACGCCGGAAACGCCTGCTGCGCGGCGGCAATCGCCTGCTCCGTTTCCTGTGCCGTACTCATCACCACCTGGCGGATCTGCTCGCCGGTGGCCGGGTTGAAGATCGCCTGAACGCGCTGGCCTGAACCGGTGACACATTCGCCGTGAATAAAATTCGCTACCGTCTCCATCCTTAACCTCTCGCTGTTGATACGTGACTTGACCTGAACACTGTGTACTGAACACTATATATGAAACAAATATTCCATTTTAAGTTGAAATAAAATAAATGATGATTATTGTGATCAAGGATGGATTTTTATGTTAACAGCCAGCATCACTGACGCCGCGTGCGCTATTAAGGGATTTCGGGCGAGGAAATGACTGAAGCTTCTGTTTCATTTTTGCTGCCAGATGGATGGCCGACATTTAAAAGACGCGGTTTTGCGTTTAGAATCATAAGACTGTATTTGGGGGATAACATGACGACAGCAACCAGCCTGAACGAACTGCAGCAGCAAATCCGCGATCGCTACGATAGCCTGAGCAAGAGGCTGCAGCAGGTCTCCCGCTATGTGCTGGATAACACCAACAGCGTGGCGTTTGACACGGTTGCTGTCATTGCCGAGCGCGCCGATGTGCCGCCGTCGACGCTGATCCGCTTTGCCAACGCCTTTGACTTCACCGGCTTCAACGAAATGAAACAGTTGTTTCGCATGAACCTGGTGGAGGAGACCGCCAGCTACAGCGACCGCGCCCGGCTGTTCCGCGAGATGGAGAGCGAGGCCGTGCCGGAAACGCCGCTCGATATCCTGCAGGAGTTCGCCCGTTCAAACGCGCAGGCGCTGCAGCAGCTGGCCGCCCGCGCCGAGCCGGAGATGCTGGAGCGCGCGGTACAGCTGCTGGCCGAGGCCGACACCATCTACATCGCCGGTCTGCGCCGCTCTTTTAGCGTCGCCGCGTATCTGACCTACGCCCTGAGTCACCTCGAATGCCGCCCGATTCTGCTCGACGGCATGGGCGGGATGCTGCGCGAGCAGATCAGCCGCATTAAGGCGCGCGACATTGTGGTGTCGATCAGCTTCTCGCCGTACGCGGAAGAGACCGTGATGGTCAGCGAAACCGCCGCCAGCGTCGGCGCGCGGCAGATTGTGATCACGGACAGCCAGATAAGCCCCCTGGCGACATTCAGCGATCTCTGCTTTGTGGTGAAAGAGGCACAGGTGGATGCGTTTCGATCTCAGTCGGCAACGCTGTGCCTGGTGCAGTCGCTGGTGGTGGCGCTGGCGTATCGGTTGGGGAGTGGGGAGAAATAGCCCCAGTGCAGTCTGGTGGGCCGGGTAATGCATAGCCGATACCCGACCGCCTGAAAAGCATCAGCCAGACATTAACGACTCCTTATCTCGGGGCAATCAGAATAACTGACGGAAGAGAGGGAATTCAGACGTTGCCCCGTAATCTGTAACACACGCAGCAAAAGCATGATACCGCGGCGGGTATCAGGATCGTTGAGCGCGGTGAACACCTGCCGAAGCGAGATACCCCCTTCCCGGTTAATTTGCTCCCCCCACGCCATGCGCAGCGCGGTTCCCCCTTCCCAGCCGACGGTGACCACATCTTCAAAAACGCCAGCCAGTTTTTCGACCATCGCGTTATCGGTCATTTCCAGCAGGTCTGCAACGACGGCGAGCAGATCAACCAGATTATTCAGACGATTGCCTGCCATCAGCGGGGCAAGGCTTTTTAGTAACTGTTCCTGTTCACTCATCAGAACATCCCCCTCACGACACCCCAATACAGTCCGCGGTTAAAGCCGTTTCGCAGCATGCCACCGAGTTTTGTCGCCGGCATGGGGGTCACGTCATTGCGATAGTCATACACCAACGGCATGCCGGCCCAGAGCCCCATCTGCGCAACGGCCTGGACCCGTCCATCGTAATGGTTACCGCTTCCGGGCGGTCTGCCATACAGCTCCGCCACAATGTTATCCGCGATGATGGGCGCCTGGTTGTGGCACGATCCCCCGGCTTTACTGATCGGCAGGTCAACAGTATCGCCGATTACATACACCCCTTTTAACCCGTAGACGCCCAGCGTCTGGTGATCCGTCGGCAACCAGCCTTCACCGTTCTGAACCTCACTGAGCCCGGTGTTACGCACCGCTTCGACCGCCCTGATGGGCGGCGTGGCCATCAGGATATCGAAGTTCTGTGAATCGCCCTCGGCGGAATAAGCAATTTTGCTGTCAGGATCGACATGGTTTAAGGTAAAACCGCGCTGATGCTGTATTCCTTTGGCAGCAAAAATATCGCCCAGCGCCTCCCCCACCGGACGCTGCAGGAACAGACAGTTTCTCAGCAATTGCGCGACGGTCGGATAGGTATAAACAATCTCAACCTGATTACGTACGCCACGCTGACGCAAATAGTCATCAACCATCAGTGTGGTTTCAATGGGGGCGATGCCGCACTGGTGGGGCACATTCGGCGTTTCCGGGAAAGAGACGGTAATAAATATTCGCCCCTTTTTAATGGTGGAGAGCTTATGCGCTAGCTGTCTTGCCGCCGCATATTGATAAAAATGGTCGCCCGCTTCGGCAAGGCCAGGTATTTTTTGGGGGAAAGGCGTGCAGCCGGTTGCGATAACCAGCAGGTCCCAGTCGTAATAGTGCTTGCTGGCGCCGTAGAGTCGACGCTGTTTAAAATCGAAAGCTTCAATCTTATCGGTAATAAACCGAATTTCCGGACTCAGTAACTGTCGTTCAGGCCGTGCCAGTTCATGGTAGTGGAAGAGGTTAAACGCGACATACATAAATGCGGGCTTGTAGTAATGCACCGGCGATTCGGAAATCAGTACCAGCTCTACCTGACCGCTGGCAATTTCACGCCGTAATTTCCTGGCCAGCAGGTTGGCGACAATCGTCCCTCCCGTGCCGCCGCCGACAATCATTATGCGGTTTTTCATTCCTTTATTCGCTCATGGTAGTGAATGGGAATTCACGTAACCAGACCGCTTCACTGTTACGTTCAGCCAAAGGGTAGCAATGGAATAATATTTCGCAATTTAAACCTTAATATAAAATTTAATTTTGTTAATCACACCATCATTTATAATATACACTACAAAATATAACTTATATCCCTTTAACGCAGTCTCTGGCTGTGCTCTCTTTTCATCACCATTATTCGCCAAAAAGCAGCTTTGTGTACTTTTTAGATATAGCCCCGGAGCGCTGTCCGTTCGCGCCATAATAGCGATCTTCTCGGCACAGTCGTTCCTTCACATCGCAAAAAATGCCGTTGGCAAAGGTGAATTCGGTCAGATCGACATCGCTCGACGTGAACACCTCGTTTGCAGCAGCCTTCTTACCGAGATACGTCTCTGTCAACGTGCGGGATAATCCCTTGTCATTGGCGCATACATATCGGTCGCAGAGCACGCCCGAGACTGGAGACTTGAGCCTGGCGGGGGTCCTGGCCTGGACGTCCATGGCGGACACGGCCAGCAGCGCGGCCACAGAGTATGCGAGTATTGACTTGTTCAAGATGATAATCTCCGTTGGTTAATGAGTGCCAGCTTTGCACCGGGCGCGGTGGAAGCATCATGAGGGTGAAAAACCCTGGAGGGTTCTGAGTTTCAACAGGAAACGCCCCGTATGGCTTTTTGTTGACTTAAACAGTCGTCGAAAGTTCGGCTCGGTGGCAATTGTAAGGGCCCTATCCCGGTTAGGTCCAGTGTGAGCGAGGAGCGGATCTACCATTATGCTATTTTTATCAACAGTGCATCTTTTCCAGAGTACTTCAGTCGGCACTATGGGCAAACTCATCTATTTTGGTGCCAAAAACCCGATGATAGTTAACACTCTTGATAACTTGAGCACCGAGAGACTCATAAAACTTCTGTGCCAATGGGTCTGCTGCCATAGATAACCAATCAAGTTGTAAACACCCACGCTCTTGTGCTCGACAGGCTATAAAACTCATCAGCTTTCTACCAATTCCAGTCCTCCTGAAAGGCGCAGAAACAAAAAGCTCTTTGATAAACATTTGCCCGCTGAAACGTGGTGAAGGGTACATCACTGATACACATGAAAACGCAGCTATTACTCCATCAAAAACCACTTTGTGAACTTCGGTATTAGAGTCGACGGCAAGGACCTTATCCCTTAGATATGCGGTCATGTCATTCCTGGACAAGCAAAGCTCCTGATTATAGTAGTTTTCCATCTCGAGAAAAATATCAACTAAATCAGGATATTCGTGTGGTTTGCAGATGGTAATGTTCACGCATGCCTCCTTAAGCAAAATATATCAATCTTAAATTAATATAAAAGCAATAAAGCTATATCAATAAAGTTACTATCGCAAATTGTTAAAATAACGCAGTTGTTCCATAGTTGATTGAAGCATTTTTAGCGAGGAGCGGACGCTGACCTTTCATATTTATACGATTTACGCTCTGGCCTGATCTGACGTATGTATCTTAGATACAGGAACTCACTAGCATGATCGGAGATTGCATATGCTAATATATAACGTTTTTGGAAGGCATATTGGCGTTCAACGTAAGCATGATCGGTGGCTGGTATTTCGTGCTGACCTGACGGAGAGAAAGTTTTCTCGACTCTATGACATCGCTATTCCAGACGATATGACTGAAGGCGAGATTGCCGGCTGGCTGGGTGACATTTTCCATGAAGCCGCAACCGATCGTCATCCAAATGTGGAACGCATCGAATAAGGATTTAATGAATAGCCTTACATTGTGCCCGCTCCTGGCACTAACCTGACATGGTATTGCCAGCCATGGCCCAAAAAAAGCCCGCAATTCGCGGGCTTAGAGATAATTTAGAACCTGTTAGTACCAGACGTTTCCGGTTGGGAAATCATTCCCACTCGAATATCAATGACGAAAAAAAATCCCTTTAATTACAGTCGATTGAATGAGGAACCCATAGCAATACCACGAATAATACCATTTTCAGTTTATTCAACTGAAAATGGTTTAATTGGCCAAAACTTGCGTATCACGGCAACTCGTGACAGACATTACACATACCCACTAACACATGATGCAGATATCCCGTTCACGCAATGCACAGCGGTTTCAGCTTTCAGCCCCCGGCCATCATTTCGGCCGCAATTTCCTCTGTGATGAATAGCGACTCGGTTCGAGTCGTTCTGGATATCTTCATGCCTCTCTTTTCCTGTCAACACCTAGCCTTCGACCATGGTTATTTATACTTATGCCTTCACCAGCTTCGCAGACATGGGATCATAGACATACTCGATAATGCTACCATCCTTGATACGTGCAACAGCCTCATCGATGACGAATAACGGAACGAGAAACCATTCTTCGGGCTGCACAGGATGACCGAAACGGTCATTAATGGTGATGTTAAGCCGAGCGGGTGCGAACAACCTGTGAAACAGGTTTTCCATCCGGGTGCGGTTGATGCCTGCGAGCTTATATGAAGCTACCACTTCGACCTTCGCCAATAGATAGGTGGAATCGTGTTCAGCATTGGCAATACGAGTCTCTACCTTGCCGCCAGTCACACCAATCTTGTGAATGACATCACGATGTTCAGCCACATAAGGGTTATCAGATAGCGAACGCAACACATAGATGGTGCCACTTTCAAGAACGCTCTCTTCTAGAGCATCGCTGAATAAAGGCCCCATGTCTGGATCGGTAATTCGGCGTGCTGTTTCGTCTTTATACAAGGCACGAACCAATGACAGCCGAAGTAGGTTGCTTTCCGTACCATTCGAGTAAATGACACGCAGCCGAGCATCTTTCTTCCCCTGTGGCGAATCAAACTCTTCACCTTCTTCAGCCACATAAGCCGTTTGTCCATCCAGGATGAACCAATGGCCCACTTCAATCGTTGCATACTGCCCGAATGGTCGGGTCACTCGTAACCCTGAACTTAGATCACTGCGCACCTGCTCAAATAGCGGTTTGAACGCATCAAAATCCTCGCACGGCTTGCGATCCGCGATCCCTTGTACAACACGCTTTTCGGCGCTAGCACGAACATGACGCAAGACTGTGATATCGTCCTCGCTGGTAACATCAGCCAGTTCGGCAGCCAAATTATCGATATCAATGATTTCGTCCGTAGACTCCGCTACTTCGCCCTTTCCAGCCAATAAGCCCTGATGATCCAGCGGTTCAAGCAAGGCACGGCATTCTGGGAGATTGCGTAGACGGTCGAGCCGCACTGCATAGAGACGCTCGAAGATATCACGATCTTCGCCGTGTTGCGGAACACGCCCATGTTGCTCAGTAAAGCGCTGGATTTCTTCAAAACCGGCTATGATGCGTTCCTCGCTGGCTGAACGTCCTTTTTTCTTCTCAGGTGGTGCAAACTCGGCAAGTTCTGCTGCCAAATCGTCTAAATCAGAATTACTCATAACGTCCCTCCGCCCTGAAACGCATAAACGCAGCTGCGCCCTCGGCAAGGTGCTTCTCCCAGGCATCCGGTGAAGTTAACGATGGGAGGCGCCCACGTTCACGTTTGAATTCAGCGGCACGCTTGGCGATCACCTTGGCATCTTCAGGTGTGATCGAGGTACGCTTGGCCGAGATGGCCGCCGCGACCTGCTTCAAACTGTCTTCACTCATCGTCTTAGCAAGGATAGCGTAGGCTTCACCAAAGGGATTGATACGGTCGATAAGGTCTATATCTAAATCGCGCACGTCCATCGCAAAGCGACGCACTCCGTCAATCAGAGCAGTATTGAGCGTCCCATCGTTCTCGTCTATGGCAAGACGCTTAGCCTGCTGCGTGAGGTTAAGAGCAGCGATAGCATGCTGACGTATAGCCTCCTGATCTTCCGCATCAAGTTCAGGATACTTTTCTTTGATAATCTTCCCCATACGAACCTGTGTTAACTCTTCAGGGAGCAGTTCTTCATCGAACAGACCTCGTTCGATGGCGGGCTTATCCTGCACAAAGGCCGCGATCACTTCGTTTAAATCTTCCTGGCAGATGCGTGCCGCCTCTTTGCTCCTGGGCTCGGCAAGTCCTTTAATCTCGATTTGATACGTCCCTGTCTGCTCATTAACACCAAAATTGCAGTTATCCGGGTCATACCCTCCATCACCATAGTCAAAACCTGGAGTAGGGCTGCTTTCTGGTTTTTTGGGTTTGAACTCGAAGCGCGGAGCCAGTACCTGCTCCATCAGCAGACTTGCCGCGATGGCTTTCAAGGTATCGTTGACTGCCTCGGTGACAGCCCCCTCTACAGCATCCGGCTCGGCGATCAGGTTAGTAAACCTTGCGCGGGGTTTACCCGGCGCGTCGCGAGTGGCGCGACCGATGATCTGCACGATCTCAGTCAGGCTGGCTCGGTAACCAACGGTCAACGCATGTTCGCACCAGATCCAGTCGAAACCTTCCTTCGCCATACCAAGTGCAATAATGATGTCCACATAATCACGGTCTGTCTTCATTTCTGCAGCACGGAGGCTTTCCTGAATCTTGCCTTGGCTGGTTGGGTCCACCAGGTCAGCAATCCGTAGCACGCGTCCATCGAGGCATTTGACTAGCTGAAAACCAGTCACAGGATCCGCTCCTTGCCAATCGCCAAGCTCGCCGAGAATGTGCTCCACCTCTTTGATTTTATCCTTCGTGCTCTCGCGCGAATTGACGTTGGGAATATGGATAATGGTCTTCTTGTCAGGATCGAGTACATTGAAGATGTCATCGACGTAGGAGCCACTGTAGAAGAAGTAGCCGATGTCGAGTTGCTTGAGGTATTCGTAGCCGTTAAGTTGTTCGTAGTAAGTGTAGGTGACGGTATCGAACCTGGACTCATCCTGAGGAGCTAAAACGGCCTCCGCATCACCCCGGAAGTAGGAGCCGGTCATGGCAACGATGTGCGTCTTGTCACGCGCGATAAACTGCCCCAGATGCTGGCCAAGCTTGTTATCCGGGTTAGCTGACACATGGTGGAATTCATCGACGGCGATCAGGCGATCGTCAAACGCTTCTACGCCGTACGCATCGACCGCGAAGCGAAAGGTTGCGTGTGTGCAAACAAGCACCTTGTCGCTACTTTCAAGAAAAGATCCGAAAGATCTTACCTTGCCACCATTGTCGTTACCGGGCGCGTTGCATAGGTTCCACTTAGGTTCGACATGCCAATCAGCCCAGAATCCAAACTGCGATAGTGGTTCATCGTTGAAGCTAGCACCGATGGATTTCTCTGGAACGACGATGATGGCCTGTTTGATCCCCTGATTTTCGAGTTTATCGAGTGCAATGAACATCAGCGCACGACTTTTGCCGGAGGCGGGCGGCGACTTGATGAGAAGATATTGTTCTCCGCGCCTCTCATAGGCCCTTTCTTGCATAGGGCGCATTCCAAGGGCATTAGACTTAGTCGATGCTCCGTTGCGTGCATAGGTAACGGAAACGGACGGTACTGATTTAAACTTGTTGCTCATGCATTGGTTCCCACTTTACGCTTCTTGCCTTTGGCCGGTGCAGCCGAAGCGGCCATCTTGATATAAAGGTCAAATAGCTTTTCAAGCCGCTCTGTATCATTCTTAAAGCGACGGCCGATGTAGATGCGCTCCAGCACTTCGTCGTTGCGATCATGCGCAGCCCGCAGATCAGTAGGCATGTTAGCAGGCTCGTATAGGTCCGCGATGGTCGCGGGGAAATGATGCTCACGCGCCAGAAGTATGTCCTCCGCGCAGCGTGTGAGGTCAGCCTTGTTTTTTTCTGTGAGTTTTGGTACTGGGAAGGTGTTCCAGCCTAGGGTGTTAGAGTAGCGGTAGCGTGTTTCCAATTTCCCGCAGATGGTGGCGATCCAGACCAAGTGTAGACGAGATGCAATGAGCGCAAGATTCCAGAGCGGAGCGTCGTAGAGAGCAAAGGCGAGGTTGCTGACTACCGAATGATTATCAATCAGTCCAACAGGAAGATACTCGCGCCCTTCCGATGAAACCCCCGGTAGAATCAGCGTGTGCTTGCCACCATGATACATCTCGCGAAACTGATGAGCCCGTGATGCTAACTCATTCGTACCAGCATCTTTACTTTTGAGCCGCATTTCCCGAACGCCATCAATCCGACCCCGAATAGACGCAATATCCAAAGCTTGCGACAATTTTACATCAGGGATCCAGAGGCACTTACGTACTACTCCGCGAATAAACTCGGCAGATCCATAGATGCGTCGAAGAAATGTCTCTTCATCCTGCTTGCTCAAACCGAGCGAAACCGCGTCATCCGCCGATAACAAAAGATTTCCCCCATCGACGGGCATGTTGCCAAAAGACATATCCGGCAGACCCGATATGCTCTTGCGCTGGCCCACGACTACAACATCCTCACCAACACTCAGATAGGGTGTGATGTTTGTCGCCTCGCGTACAGTAGTTTGGCCATTGCGGTCCAAGTCGTAAAGTAGCCTTGTCTTACTCACATCCGTAGACAGGCCGACGATAGCGACTGTTACACCCGCGTTATGTGCAGCAAGGTTCGTCCATTTGAAGCTGGAGTGCGCGAAGCGAATGTGGGAGCCACATTTGAAAATTGCTGGCCACAGGATAGGAACAATTCGGCCTTGGCAGATAGAGTTGGTGCTCACAAAAGCCGAATCCGTTGGTGTGGCTTGCGCGTAGGCAGCAGCTTTCATGAACCAACCACCAACATAATCGATTTGTTTGGACGAAATACCATAAGGTTCAAATACCGAAGCCAAATCCGCTTTCTGCTCTTTAGTCTGCGTTTGGCTACCTTTGTAAGGCGGGTTACCACAGATGTATGTCTCCCCACCTTCGTTCTGAAAGTCAATCTCTGCTTGACCGAGAGGCGCCTCAAAGAGGTTATCTGCCTGCAACTTCACGCCAATTCCGGACGGAGGGCAAACGCTCAACCAATCAATCCGCAATGCGTTGCCACATGTAATCCAATTATCATTACGCAAAGGAAGAAACTCGGCCAGCGCAAGTTTTAGCCCCCGGTACACCACATCACACTGATACTCAGCAATAACTAGCGCGAGACGGGCAATCTCCGCAGGGAAATCTCGTATTTCGATCCCGCGAAAGTTGGTAAGAGGGATGTCAGAGGCATTATCCATCTCTCCACGTCGTCGATTAATCTCGGCCTCGATGGCTCGCATTTCCTTGTACGCAATCACTAAGAAGTTGCCAGATCCACATGCTGGGTCGAATACGCGGATTCGGGCCATACGCTTGCGCAGATTGAGCAGCATGCGCGGATTGTCACCGGCTTCATCCAGTTTCGCCCGCAGTTCGTCGAGGAATAGTGGGTTAAGCACCTTGAGTATATTGGGGACACTAGTGTAATGCATTCCCAACTCACCACGCTCTTCGTCTTCGGTAATGGCCTGAATCATCGAGCCGAATATGTCTGGGTTGATTTTGGTCCAATCCAGATTGCCAACGTGTAGAAGATAGGATCGCGCAATACGGCTGAAGCGCGGTACCTCCTCACTTCCCGAGAAAAGAGCGCCGTTTACATAAGGAAACTCAGCAGCCCAACGCGGAATACCGACAACACTTCGCTCATCGCGTGGAGTGTTCATTGCACGAAACAACGTGGCGATGACCTCGTGCAAATTAGAAGCGTCGCGCTCACTCATCTGCGCAATAGTGTCAGTAAAGCGCCCCTTGCCTATAAATATGTCAGTGTCTTCGGCGAAAAAGCAGAAAATTAGACGCGCCATGAACTTGTTCATGTCATGACGACGCCCCGAAGTACCCCATTCAGGATTGTCTTTTAACAGTTCGACGTACAGGCGGTTCAAACGGCTAGTAGCACGGATGTCAAAGGCGTCTTCGCTGATCTGCCGAATAGTGCTGATACCTGCCAATGGCAAAAAGAAGCCGAAGTGATCGGGAAAGTCTTTAAAGGCACAAGCCACAGTCTGACCACTGTTGAGGTCTTCGGCTTCAAAGTATTTGCCGTCCGTGGCAAGGATGAATTTCGCCTTGGCCTTGCCTGTTGCCGGGCTGGCCTTAAGTGCAGCCAGCATCTGTGTGACTTGGCCCCCTTCACTGGCCAGAATGTGGATGTTGTTTGTCTGAAGAACACCACCCAAGTCGGACTTATTCGATGCCCCGGCGCGCAGACGTTTGATGGTCGTTTCCTTGTTACCAAAGGCTTCAAGAAAAGCATAAGGAAACTCTATAGGGTCAAAGGGTTGCTCTGCAAGATCCGTGATGGCTTGTTCAATTTCTACGGCGTTCATTTGCGTACAGCTCTCCATTGGCATGTGACCGCCCTGCTGCTACTGGTGTGCGGTGAACTCATGTCATATCCGAGGTTTTCTTGGAAATTTTTGGCAGCAAGTTTAACAGATTGGACCCCGGCTCTATAGCAGATTCAGGCTCCTACTCAGCGTTTCACAAAGCACTGTTGTCTATTCATGGCGAGAATTGTAACTTCGAGAAAAGACTTCGAAAAGATGTTAAAACTTTCATGACACTTGAGGGGCGGCTGTATCATGACCATGTTAGGTAGTAGTGGATTGATAATTTCCTTCGTTGTTACTGAAAATTTTGCAGCGTCCCAAGATTGCTCCAGAAGTTATCGTCTATACCAAATATGACAGCAAGAACGCGAGCCTCATCATCCGTAAGACGACGCAAACCGCAGATAATATCGTCAATATACTGCTTGCAGATACCCATAGCTTCCGCCAGTTCATCATGAGACATGTTCAGCGGTTTTAAAAATTCCTCTACCAGCATCTCTCCCACTGTCACAGGCCCGGCGGTATCTGCTTTTGTGTAGTATGTAAGAATCTCTGAACGCCCCTGCTCATACGTCAGCTCACCTGAAATAATACGTGCCTTAATGGACTCATAGAGCGGCGTACCACTGGGGTCCATTCCTTCAAGTCTCAGGGAAGCCTCTGCTTTGCGGAAGCCCTCAATGCGTAACCGTGTATAGGGAGTCCTGGACATGTTTTTCCTTTGAGTTGCAGGAGTAAGGTTCGCACAGTGAAAGCGTCAGCTCACGCTACCTCGTTAACTGACGCACGTGATTCAAGATTTATTATTACCCGATAAGCTATCATCGGCAAAATCATCATGTTCGCGGTTATCCCGATGAGTAGCTGTTTGCTTACGTATCTGAGTCGCCAACTCCCCTCCAATAGTTTGTTGGACACGAGAAGAATTGCTACTTCGCTTCATTTTCTGGTACTCAGCAGCTCCGTTGGCCACGCTGCTTCCCATATGGCTTACCATGCGGCCAGCTCTTGAGAATGAAGCAAACCCCTGACTTCCTCCGCTGGCGCTAACTGAACCGCTCCCTGCTGACGAACCACCGGAACTGCCTGAGGGTTGGCCTCCAGAAGTATCTACAGAACCGGTATCTTCCCCGCCGCCAAATCCTCCACCGAACCGCCTCCACCGCCTGAACCAGATTCCTCGGCCATGGCAGCTTGCGCAGACTCGAACGCTGCCTTTAATGCAGAGGCTCCGCCGCTGACTTGAGCTGATGCCCCCATTGCCATTGCTCCAGCACCGCTGATGGCAGTAGCGGCAGCGCCAGTAATCATACCCGCCCCAAATCCACCAATCCCTTGTAAAGAAGCCCCTCCTACAACACCTGATAACAACAGTGGTAGCTTATTCGTTAATACTAACAGGATAATTGACGCCAGAAGCAAAACGATAAGACTATTAAGATCAGGAACATCATCTTTAATAAGAGAAAAGTATTGATCTATAAATGATTGTCCAATCCCAATAATTAATGTCATCGTGAATAATTGAAGGCCAATCGATAAAACAGTTCGTAAGTAATTAATTGCTATATCAGAGGTCCATTTCGAACCACCAAATCCAAGCAATATAACTCCTGCATAACATAACACCCATGCAGAAACCAACATGATTAGCATATTTATCGCTATAAGGGACATCACTACCAAAACGATTATCGCGACTGTTATCATAATGGTGGATATCATTGGCGACCAAATTGATGCGGCTGAACTGACCTTTGTTAATATCGCAAACGCCATATCAACTATGCTTGAGGGAGAAATACCAGTACTTATTCCTAAAGCGTTTGCTGCAAGTTGCCTCATTGAATTAATTATGGATTGCGATATGGATGGGCCGTTGATTAAAAGATAATAAAAAAAACCAATGACGGCAAAAAAGCGAACTATTTCAGCAAGTACGCCTGTCAACCCTTCCCCTTGCATCGCCATCATACCAAATGTCCAAACCATACTTATTAATACCAGCCCCCAGAAGAGCCAATTTGCATAGTCAGCAATTACTGCTGTCCATGTACTGGCTATTTGTTGAAACTTATCTAATAAAGTATCAAGTAGCCCGCTACTATCTAATTGACCAGCATAGGCATTTATAGAAAAGAAAAGTATGATACCTAAAAAGGTGAGCTTACTTACTATTTTCATGATTACCATTCTCGTTTAGGGCTTGGTTTATTATTACTCCGTAGAGCACATTTATCGTATTTATGTTCATCAAATTTATTATCTGGCATCGATAAACAATCTTTATCATTTTTATCGCAAGAACATATGGCCAATAAACTGATCAGAATAAATACAATCAAAAGATTATCTTTCATTCTGCGTTTCCTCACCAAATTCGCTTCGGGCTTGGTGTATTCTCTCCAGCTAACGCTTTTTCATCAGCGGCTATCTGTTGTGATTCTTTATCTGCCTGAGCCTGTGCCAGTGTTGCTGCAGCGTTTTGTTGGGCTACCAGAAGTGAGCGGATTTGCAGTAACTGATTTGTCTGTGCACTGGCAAGCTGGTTTGCCGCCTGAATAGCTTCCATTTGCCCTTGTGCGCCGCTTGCCTGAGTTTGTAATTCGGCAAGATTATCAGCATCGCTCTGCAGGGTGTTCTGCTGCTCGTCAATTACCTTAGATACTGCGTCATTGGCCTTTTTACGCGCCCCTGAGCTATTCTGTTCAGCTTCACGTAGTGCACTAATTTCAGACGCGGTACATTCAACATTGCTGTTAAAGCAAGGCGATGTCCTGTAGTAGTTAACATCCTGATAGCGTTTCAGGTACGCATCGAGACTCCCGGCCTGATTCTTGTAGTAATTAAGAGTATCCTGCACCTGCAACAATTTATTAATTGTTGAATTTGCCTGGTCCCAGATATAGGCCGCAGGAGCTACGGTGTTCTGCAGCATGTTTTCATACTGCTGCAGCTGCGTCTGGTACTGCTGGATTTGTTTAGTCACAGCCTGAACGTTGTTAACTGCGCTGATTGTGGTCTGAACCACATTAGTGCCATCAATAACGGGAATTCCGGCCTTCACCGGTAATGCCATGACGGACGCCACGAAAGGAACTATTAAAGCTTTTTTAGCGGCTAAAATGCCTCTTTGTGAAGAAACCACTCGGAACTTTAAATTCATTTGCTCACCTCTTTTTCAATAGATTAGTAATATTTAACACTCAGTCTGTTAACAGATGCAGGTATATAGGAAACCACACATTATTTATCCAAGATTTTATCCATAATGTTCCTTAGTTCTTGCCGAGTTGATTCTATTTTCGCAAGCAAGGTTCTTATCAGTGTGGGTGAAAAATCAACTGTTCGAGGATCATTTGCGAGCCATAATTTAAGTAATCCGCCAAGTCTTCCAAGATCAGCATTTACTCGGCTAAGTTCATTAACCTGTTTTATATCTACGATAGAATCAACCTGATAACCCATTGCAACTCTACGAACAAAACAGGCAACACTTAATCCAGATGCTTCTGCATTTTCTTGGATGAGAATTTTTTCTTCGGGTAAACAATAAACTTTTATTGGCGTACTATTTTTTCTAGTCTGAGTAACTTTCATATAGCTCTCCATACAGGCGATAGCCTGGCAGCCTCGCAGAGCAGGACGCCCTTGAGTCGCGATGCGGCGAATAGGGAGTGGTAAAGTTGGAACACCGTAGCGGTGGGCCTACTTTACATGTCCTGCCCTGCAGTTGCCGTTGTATATCTGTGCACGACAATGTGTATTTCAGTGTACAGAATGTGTTTTCTTAGCGTATTAATATAGGATTACTCGAGTAAATTTCTGCAGCAAATGTGTTTTTTGCAAGGAAACTATATTTCTCCCTTTTGAACATGACCTTTAGTAGTTATAAATGGACGTCCACCAACTGTATTTATGTTTCGATATATTGTAAGAAGTCTTTTATTTTCTGATGCACTTTTTACTTGCCTTGTCAGAGCATGTGCATTGCAGATTTTAGCGGCTAAAATCTGCCTCCCTATGCCTAAAGCTAGGGGCGTACCTCATATGTCATAAAATCTACCTCAAGTGTCAATATACCAAACGTGTAAGTAATCTCTTCTTCTGGCGTACAACCATCGGCCTTTGGCCGATTCTAGATTTGAAAGCGCCTGCTCAGGCAGGTGATTTCAAAGCCTGAAGATACTGATTGATCCTGAATAACCTGCACACCAGTTAAAAAATCAGGCCTCTGTAGCACACTGGCGGGCCGTTACAGCACATCGCCGGGCCGTAACGACACGCTACCGGGCCGTTGTAGCTCGTTTTATCCTAGAATTTTGTATCTCAATGCCAATCGCTAGAAATTGTTTGCTATCTTCTTTTAATCTCCGCCGATAGTTACGTAATGTCATATTATTAGTACCTTCACCACTGACAGCTAAAATTAATGTATCAATATGCCAGCCGCCTTTAGGATCGTGCTTATGTGTTAATATATGACGTGCAACTGCTTGGCTAATACCATGCTGGAGACGAGCAATAGGACCTGGATCATGATGAAAATGCAAATCTCGCTTCAACAACATTACCAATGCAACACCCAAGCGTACTCTCCATAGGTTACGTTCACCACCAGTTAGAGGATTACGTCTGGTCATTGGTGAGGGTACGACATGGTCAATTAAACCGCCTAGAATGCAATAACCGTTTTTTTCTAAATCTGGTGTTACTATTTCAACAGTTGCCACTCGTAGATCAACGAGTAGTTTTTTAATTCGATCATAACTGTATTGTGCATCGGATAGAGTTCGGCGTACTTTCGCTGGATCTACTAATAACTCGATTCCTCCATCAGAAATTTCTCGACGTTTCTCGGCCACATAGAGCATTGTTTCCACAATATCCGCATGACGTTGTCCTAGTCTTCCGGTAACTCGACAACGACCAAAACTAGTCTCCATCCACTGCCCCTTCAGCGCCAAGGGACGTTGACTTGGTTGGTACAGAATGACTCTAGCCTGCAGAGCTGTACTAGTAGGTGTAACTTTATTACCAGTTATCATTTTCTGCACCACTCCATGAAGACATACATTCTTTTGCTATTTGTTTTTTATTCTTCGATTTGAGTTGCGTTATCCTTAATACTCCCCCCTCATGTCTCTGTAACCAACGATCTGGCGCACGTTCTCCATAATTTGCTTTATTTATTCCAAATCTAACAAATTGACCTCGAACATCATCAGAAATACCATACGTCTTCGCTTCTAAGGCGGTCATGCCTGCCAGATAAGATTGCCACCGTATATTATCAACCAGGACGCTACTACCCCTGCTTGCTTGCTGTATATCACCAACCCCCATCGTGGCAGCGCCTTTGTTTGAATGGTGTAGAAATATAATCGAACACCCAGTATCAGCAGCAATACCTTCTAGCTTTCCAATGACTTTGGACATTGCTCCGCTATTATTTTCATCTTCCTGGTGGAAACGGCGAAGAGTATCCAAAATTATTAACCGTCTACTTTTTGAAATCTCATTAATCAAGTTGCTCCAACCTGGCGAGAAAATATTTGGACACTTCCCTACCAAAGGTTCGACAAGTAGCTTATCAGCAACAATCTGCTGCTGACGTGCTGTTAGATATTTTCCCAAAGCATATAAACGATGGTGAACGATGGTTTCAGAGTCCTCCACAGGTAAATATGCCACCAACCCAGTCGGATATTCACCAAAGTTTAAAAGATCTACACCACAAGTAATCTGCACAGCCAATTGTAATGCCAGCATTGACTTTCCAACGCCTCCCGGAGAAACAATCGCTCCGATAGTACCAATAGCCAAATTAGGCAAGACGTAATCAATTGGTTGCGGCTTAGCTTCAAATGCTTCCATTATGTTCAATGACATTGCTGTTACCTGCCTAAAACAACACCGGGTCTGGCCGCTTTAAACATTGCTGATTTACGATCCGCAATCCACTGTTCTACTTCGGATAACTGCCATGCTACATTTCGGCTAGTAAGTGCTATACGGCGAGGAAACTCGCCTCGCTGTTCAAGGTTATAAATGGTGCGGGCTGACAATGGGATCATTTCCAGAAGTGTTTTTCTGTTAATGAGCGTGCTATGTGCCTTTGTTTGCATCTGCCTTCCTCCTGTTTCCAATCAGGCCTATACAATGCCAAGCATTACCACTTGCTAAAACCTATTCATTGGCTAAAATGGTTGACATGAAAATTACTATCTGGGAAGGCTGTGACCTCACAGTTGCAGCTGCAATTAAATTATTTGTAGAGCGTAGTTATCCGTACTCCATATTTTCACGGAGGTATCCAATACTGCGTCTCATACAGGAAGTTATTGATCCAGCAGTAGCTGCTTATGTAAATTCCCTGCCACCAAGTCATAAAGACTACATTTCTGGAGTAAATCTAGGATTTAGTGATGTACTTAAAAAAGTGGGCTTAAACGTCGTAGTACAGGCACAAAGACTTCTTTTGCGTAATTTCGTTCTGACTTTAGATCAACAAAATTCTCTTGATAAATGCTTTACCGCTACGATTGAGTCTCTTATTGAATTAGTCAGTGAGTGCGCATCCAAGCGGCCGAAGAAGTCCTCTCCTGCAAAAGGAGTAACTATAAATTCACAGCGTAAGCTCGGTTATTGCGAGTTCTGCGGTAATTTAACCGAATTTTCCAAGTTGATCAGTGAGATATCAGAATTTGTTGCTAACGATAATGAGTTCCCCGTTCATGAAAAACAGGTCCTTAGTCATCGATATTGTTCTGACCATAGGCCCAAACTCACCAATGGTCTATGGAATCCCAAATACAGACAAGGAAAGCGGTCTCTCGAACAGTTCAATAAAGAATTAATAAGGCTTAGACGGCAATGCGCTAAACCGCATAAAGCTAACGCAAACACAGGGGATATATTGATTGATACATATTTTCATGAGTGGATGCAGGGTCAAACTTTAACCCCAGCAGATCTAGATAAACTTAGGAATATCGCCAGACGAATGGTTGACTCCAAATTCACTGATACTAAGAAAAAAATAATCATATTAAAACACCAAGGTTTTAACCAGTTTGACACCGCACAGGTTTTAGAAAAAAATCACTACACAACTATGACAAAGCAGGCTGTGTCCAAGGCCTTAGCGTCTGTGAGGAAAGAATTTTATATTTAAAATAGTATATCCACGAGCTATTATGGTGGCAGTTTAAATCTTAATATCATCCACTTTATTGAATTATAACCAGCCACTTACGAGGTTTTTCGCGATTACCCTGCTTCAAATTGATGATTTTGAAAATACAGTATTATAGTTTATTGTTTGTAGCGCAGCTGTAAGCGTTATGCAAAACGGATCACAGTGATACTACCTCACCAGTAAATCACTGAAGCCGATCTGTAATGACATAGAACGAATTGATTTTATGGTTATGCAATGGCTCATCCCCTTACTTGTCCCTGACCATAAAAAGCATTCGCTTTCCTGAAAGCAAGTCTAAGCCAAGGGGCGTTTACAGTTGTCTTATCTTGGCTCATTAGGTACTGGCTTAATTATTAGAATCATGTCGGTGGCATTTAAGTCCAAATATGCCCAAAATTTTAGCGGCTAAAATTCGTCTTCTCATGTAGGGTCAAGAAGCTTATGACTTAACCTATTTATTATGTGAATTACCTTGTGAGTATTACTCGTAGGATGGAATCTTCCAAAACTCTGACAATTCACTATGAATGCATGGTAACAAAGAACAGTTTAAACCATGGTCTGTTCAGCGTTAAATTTCTCAAGATAGACTTCCATTTCGCGAGTCCACCTAGGGGTAGGTACCGAGGTGATCATTAGCCAAGGAAACCACCATACAAGCATGAAGAGTAACATAAGCGGTGCGATCATTTCGGCCGAAGAATGAGAAACTATATACATAATGAATAATATTAGTAGAACTGTGTTTACAATCTGACCTACCAGAAAAAGACGCCAGCGAAAACAATGCCATTTCCTGTTGAACACAATCCGTCCATCCCGTTCTTCTAGCCAGTTACGCCACGGCTTGAGATAACCAGCCCGCAACCCATAACGATCACACATTATTACAGCCAAATCCTGCAGCCGATAATTATACAAGCCTGTGAGCCGATAAAGGCTGCGCTGACGAAGCTCACGCTTTGCCAGACGGACCGCATTTTTATTTAAATATGGCTGTGTCAGCATTTGCTCTAGCCGTCGCTTCCTAAGATTGAGTAGTCCACGAAATACACTTCCAGATTCAGCATTAATTACTCTGTGACGAACTACACCGAGTGCAATATAGATACACAGCAATAGCCAGCCGGTCTTAGGGTATTGATTCATCCATTGTATAATTACAGACAACTCAGGCACTTTTATTTTTCCTTTTTATGCAATCCAGATAAAACCAGTAAAGATTCAGTAAATTTTAGCGGCTAAAATTGCTCTCCTGGCGTAGATAAAAGAAGTATATCCACTTAACTTACTGATTATTAACTACTTACTAGTCCATTCATCAATCATATTCGCCCAATCTTGTAGCATCTCAGCCCTCTGCTCACGATATTCTGCCTTGTTATAAACAGCTCGTACCCCTTTTTGTTCATGGGCAAGGCACTTCTCAATCCAGTCAGTATTGTATCCGGCCTCATGTAGCAAGGTGCTGGCAGTACGCCGTAAGTCATGGGGACCAAACTTAGGCAACAACTCCCCTTCTTTCTGAGCCAGACGATACGTCAGTGTCAAAACCCGGTTTAAAGTAGCGCTACTCATTGGCGCATCGGAATCGTACCGCGAAGGAAGGATAAAATCAGAGCTACCGGCAAAGGTTTTGAGAGCAATCATAATATCCATTGCCTGTCTGGAAAGAAAAACCAAATGTGGATTACGTCGTTTCATCCTCTCCTTTGGTATCGTCCATAATGCCTCACTAAAATTGATCTCGTTCCAGGTTGCGTTAGTAAGCTCACTTTTACGTACCATCGTTAACAGCAAAAGTTTAACCGCTGCTCTGATTGATGGCGTCGTTCCTACCCGTTCCATGTATCGATACATCAGACCAATTTCAATTGGCGTCAATGCCCTGTCTCGAGGCTCAAATTTCGCTATGCTTGCAGGCCGTACCAGATCAGCTGGATTCTCCACCTTCTGACCGCGCTCAATAGCCCAGCGATAGACTTGCAATACAATATCTCTGGCGTGTACAGCTGTCGCCGGTGCCCCTCTCTCGACAATGTTATCGGTTAATGCGCGTAAGTCTTCATGTGTAATCTCACTAAGTTTCTGCTGGGCAAATTTTGACTTCAACTCCCTTTGATATACCGAACGCCGCATATCACGCGTCGATTCAGCCATTTGATAACCGCGTAACCATTTCTCAGCCCACGCACCAAAAGTCTCCGCATCTTTGATACGCGCTTTATCTCTGGCTTTTTCCCTCGCAGGCGATCTTCCACTGGCAACCATTTTTTTGGCTTCATTGAGCCGTTCACGCGCTTCTGCAAGCGTGATCCCTCCAACACCATAGCGGCCAAAAGTAACGGTCTCCTGTCTTCCGTTTATTGAATAGTTATAACGAAATGAAATAGTTCCAGCCGGAGTGACCGCAACATACAGGCCATCACGGTCATTAACTTTATAGAGTTTCTCCTTCGGCTTAAGGTGACGCAGCCTGGTGTCAGTCAACATGGTTTATTGTTTTCCTTTATCAAAAAATACCATGTTGTAAAAAATTCAGAAAAGTTGTTTAACTCTCTGTTTTTAATTGAGTTATAAAAAACAAATACCATAACTCAACCGAAATTTATTACATGGTACTTTTTCAAACCTGAATTCGAAACCAGAGAGTACCATCAAAAATTCCATTGAAAAAACCGTGCTTCCCGTTGCTAACAGCTGCCAGAAAGTGCCAGACACAAAAACAAAAAAGCCCGCAGTTACACGGGCTTAGAGGTACTTTACTGCTTTTACGCGCTGGCTATTGCCAGTCGTTAAATCATTCCCACTCAATCGTAGCCGGTGGCTTACCGCTGATGTCATACACCACGCGGGAAATACCGTTCACTTCGTTGATGATGCGGTTAGACACGCGTCCCAGGAAGTCATACGGCAGGTGCGCCCAGTGCGCGGTCATGAAGTCGATGGTTTCCACCGCACGCAGGGAAACAACCCAGTCGTACTTGCGGCCGTCGCCCATTACGCCAACGGAGCGAACCGGCAGGAACACGGTGAACGCCTGGCTCACTTTGTTGTACAAGTCAGCTTTGTGCAGCTCTTCAATGAAGATCGCGTCCGCGCGACGCAGCAGGTCGCAGTACTCTTTCTTCACTTCGCCCAGCACGCGCACGCCAAGACCCGGGCCCGGGAACGGGTGACGGTAGAGCATGTCGTACGGCAGACCCAGTTCCAGACCGATCTTACGCACTTCGTCTTTGAACAGCTCGCGCAGCGGCTCAACCAGACCCATTTTCATCTCTTTCGGCAGGCCGCCCACGTTGTGGTGAGATTTGATGACGTGTGCTTTACCGGTGGCGGAGGCGGCAGATTCGATCACGTCAGGGTAGATGGTACCCTGCGCCAGCCACTTCACGTCGTCCAGCTTCAGCGCTTCTTCGTCGAACACTTCCACGAAGACGCGGCCGATGATCTTACGCTTGGCTTCCGGATCGTTCTCGCCTTTCAGCGCGTCCAGGAAGCGCTGCTCGCCTTCCACGTGAACGATGTTCAGACCAAAGTGGTCGCCGAACATGTCCATCACCTGCTTAGCTTCGTTCAGACGCAGCAGGCCGTTGTCCACGAAAACGCAGGTCAGGTTTTTGCCGATGGCGCGGTGCAGCAGCATCGCGGTCACGGAGGAGTCCACGCCGCCGGAGAGGCCGAGGATCACTTTGTCATCGCCAACCTGCTGGCGGATACGCTCAACGGCGTCGTCGATGATTTTAGCCGGGGTCCACAGGGCTTCACACTGGCAGATGTCACGCACGAAGCGCTCCAGCATGCGCATCCCCTGACGGGTGTGGGTCACTTCCGGGTGGAACTGCACGCCGTAGAAGCGTTTTTCTTCGTTTGCCATGATGGCGAACGGGCAGCTTTCGGTGCTGGCAACGGTAACGAAGTCAGACGGGATGGCGGTGACTTTGTCGCCGTGGCTCATCCAGACGTCCAGCAGCGGCTTGCCGTCTGCGGTCAGGGAGTCTTCGATACCGCGCACCAGCGCGCTGTCGGTTACCACTTCTACCTGCGCATAGCCGAACTCACGCTCGTTAGAACCTTCTACGTGGCCGCCCAGCTGCATTGCCATGGTCTGCATGCCGTAGCAGACGCCGAACACCGGTACGCCAGCTTCGAACACGTACTGCGGCGCGCGCGGGCTGTTCTCTTCGGTGGTGCTTTCCGGGCCGCCGGACAGGATGATGCCGCTTGGATTGAATTCGCGAATCTGTGCTTCCGTGACATCCCACGCCCACAGTTCACAGTAAACGCCCAGTTCACGTACGCGACGCGCCACCAGCTGAGTGTACTGAGAACCGAAGTCCAGGATGAGAATGCGATGTTTATGAATGTTTTCCGTCATTGACGCTAATTCCGAGGCAAGTGAAACAAAAACAGAGCGCCCGGCAGAAGCCGGGCGCGGAAACTTATCAGGAGCCCAGACGGTAGTTCGGGGACTCTTTGGTGATCGTCACGTCGTGAACGTGGCTCTCCTGGATACCCGCACCGCTGATGCGTACGAATTCCGCTTTAGTACGCAGCTCGTCAATGGTACCACAGCCGGTCAGGCCCATACAGGAGCGCAGGCCGCCCATCTGCTGGTGAATGATCTCTTTCAGACGGCCTTTATACGCTACGCGACCTTCAATACCTTCCGGCACCAGTTTGTCTGCGGCGTTATCGGTCTGGAAGTAACGGTCAGAGGATCCTTTGGACATCGCGCCCAGGGAGCCCATACCGCGGTAAGATTTGTAAGAACGGCCCTGGTAGAGTTCGATTTCGCCCGGGGATTCTTCGGTACCGGCCAGCATGGAGCCCACCATCACGGCGGAAGCACCCGCGGCGATGGCTTTCGCGATGTCGCCAGAGAAGCGGATACCGCCGTCAGCGATAACCGGAATACCGGTGCCTTCCAGCGCTTCCACTGCGTCAGACACGGCGGTGATCTGTGGAACGCCCACGCCGGTCACGATACGGGTGGTACAGATAGAACCAGGACCGATACCGACTTTCACCGCGCTGCAACCAGCGTCAGCCAGCGCGCGAGCGCCTGCGCCCGTTGCCACGTTACCGCCGATGATCTGCAGATCAGGGTATTTAGCACGGGTATCACGAATACGCTGCAGCACGCCTTCGGAGTGGCCGTGAGAGGAGTCAATCAGCAGCACGTCAACACCTGCGGCAACCAGCGCGTCAACGCGCTCTTCGTTACCTGCACCCGCGCCAACCGCAGCCCCGACGCGCAGACGGCCATGCTCGTCTTTACAGGCGTTAGGTTTACGTTCTGCTTTCTGGAAGTCTTTCACGGTGATCATGCCGCGCAGGTGGAAGTTCGCATCCACAACCAGCGCTTTCTCAACGCGTTTTTCGTGCATTTTTGCGAAGACCACCTCACGGGCTTCACCTTCGCGTACGGTAACCAGACGCTCTTTCGGCGTCATGTACACGCTGACAGGCTGGTTCAGGTCAGTCACGAAACGCACGTCACGACCGGTGATGATGCCCACCAGCTCGTTCGCTTCGGTCACAACCGGGTAACCGGCGAAGCCGTTACGTTCGGTCAGGGCTTTCACTTCGTGCAGGGTGGTGGTCGGCAGAACGGTCTGCGGGTCAGACACGATACCGGATTCATGCTTCTTCACGCGGCGAACTTCTTCCGCCTGACGCTCGATAGACATGTTTTTGTGAATAAAGCCGATGCCACCTTCCTGTGCCAGGGCAATAGCCAGGCGCGCTTCAGTCACGGTGTCCATTGCCGCAGAGAGCATAGGAATGTTCAGGCGAATGGTTTTCGTCAACTGCGTGCTGAGATCGGCAGTATTCGGCAGAACGGTGGAGTGAGCGGGAACGAGGAGGACGTCGTCAAACGTCAGTGCTTCTTTAGCGATACGTAGCATGGGCAATATCTCTGACCTGGGTGGTTAAATATTGCCGTGGCATTATACAGAGCGTAACCGATTGCATCCACACTTTTTTATAAAAAAACCTTGCACTCCCCTCTCAGCAGGTTACTATCGACTGAATAACTTGCTGATTTAGAATTTGATCCCGCTCACATGTTATCCTCGCAATCCCCCTCAATTTTTACTGTCAGCCGCCTGAATCAGACGGTGCGTTTGCTGCTTGAGCAGGAAATGGGGCAGGTCTGGATCAGCGGTGAAATCTCTAACTTCACGCAGCCCTCCTCCGGCCACTGGTACTTTACGCTAAAAGACGATACCGCCCAGGTGCGCTGCGCGATGTTCCGCAACAGCAACCGCCGCGTCACGTTTCGTCCTCAGCACGGCCAGCAGGTGCTGGTACGCGCCAATATCACCCTGTATGAACCGCGCGGTGATTATCAGATTATCGTCGAAAGCATGCAGCCTGCGGGCGAAGGTCTGCTGCAGCAGAAGTATGAACAGTTAAAAGCGAAACTGACGGCAGAGGGTCTGTTCGACCAGCAGTTCAAAAAGCCCCTGCCCTCACCGGCCCACTGCGTGGGGGTTATTACCTCAAAAACCGGTGCGGCACTGCACGATATTTTGCACGTGCTCAAGCGTCGCGACCCTTCCTTGCCCGTCATCATCTACCCAACCGCTGTTCAGGGTGACGATGCGCCGGGCCAGATTGTGCGCGCCATTGAACTGGCGAACGCCCGTCAGGAGTGCGACGTCTTAATCGTCGGGCGCGGCGGCGGCTCGCTGGAAGACCTGTGGAGCTTTAACGACGAGCGCGTGGCGCGGGCGATTTTTGCAAGCCAGATCCCTGTTGTGAGCGCAGTCGGCCACGAAACCGACGTCACGATCGCCGATTTTGTCGCGGATTTACGTGCGCCTACGCCATCCGCGGCGGCGGAAGTGGTGAGCCGCAACCAGCTGGAGCTGCTGCGTCAGCTTCAGAACGGCCAGCAGCGTCTGGAGATGGCGATGGACTACTTCCTCGCCAACCGTACCCGTCGCTTTACCCAGCTTCATCACCGTCTTCAGCAGCAGCACCCGCAGCTGCGTCTGGCGCGTCAGCAAACCGTGCTGGAGCGCCTGCGCCAGCGCATGAACTTCGCGCTGGATAGTCAGCTTAAGCGCGCGGTCTCGCGCCAGCAGCGCGTGACGCAGCGGCTTAATCAGCAGAACCCGCAGCCGAAAATTTACCGCGCGCAAACGCGGATTCAACAGCTGGAGTATCGTCTGGCGGAGACTGTCCGGGCGCGTCTGAGCACCACCCGCGAACGTTTCGGTAATGCGGTGACCCATCTTGAAGCGGTCAGCCCCCTCTCCACGCTGGCGCGCGGCTACAGCGTGACGACGGCGACGGACGGCAAAGTGCTCAAGCAAACCAAGCAGGTGAGCGCCGGTGATGTGCTGACCACCCGCCTGTCAGACGGCTGGGTCGAAAGCGAAGTGAAATCAATTAAACCGGCGAAAAAGCCGCGTCAGCGAAAAACCGGATAATTCTTCGCCGGTTAGAAACTATACTGCTGCTATTCCCTTTTATTCGGCCTTGCCAGAACTAAGGAGAGCAGCATGTCCCATCTTTATAGTGTCATTCCCCCCTATATTCTTCGTCGTATTATCGAAAGCGGTTCAGAGCCGCAGCAGCGCTGTGCCCGCCAGACCCTGACCCATGTCCAGACGCTGATGGCGCACATGCCCGGCAAACCTGCCGCACCGCACGTGAGCAAAGCCGGACAGCTTGAGCGTGATATCTACGATGCGAAGCAGACCCAGGAGCTACCGGGTACGCAGGTGCGTTATGAAGGTCAGCCGTCGAACGGCGATGTGGCGGTCGATGAAGCCTACGATTATCTGGGTATCACCCATGATTTCTTCTGGAAAGAATATCAGCGTGATTCGCTCGATAATAAAGGGCTTATTTTAACCGGCACCGTGCATTACGGCCGGGAATATCAGAACGCCTTCTGGAACGGCCAGCAGATGGTCTTTGGCGACGGGGACGGGGAAATCTTTAACCGCTTTACCATCGCCATTGACGTGGTAGCGCACGAGCTGAGCCACGGCGTCACCGAGACTGAAGCCGGGCTTATCTATTTTGAACAGTCGGGAGCTCTGAACGAGTCGCTGTCAGATGTGTTTGGTTCGTTGGTTAAACAGTACCATCTGAAGCAAACTGCCGATAAAGCAGACTGGCTGATTGGCGAAGGACTGCTGGCAAAAGGTATCAACGGCAAAGGGCTGCGCTCGATGTCTGAACCGGGTACCGCCTACGACGATCCGCTGCTCGGCAAAGACCCGCAGCCCGCTCACATGAAAGATTTCATCAAAACGCGCGAGGATAACGGCGGCGTGCACCTGAACTCCGGCATCCCCAACCGGGCGTTTTACCTGGCCGCGACGGCGATCGGCGGCTATGCGTGGGAAAAAGCGGGTTATGCCTGGTACGACACAGTTTGCGATCGTAATCTGGCGCAGGATGCGGATTTTGAGGCCTTCGCAAAACTGACGATAGCGCACGGAGAGAAACGCTCCGGTAGCGATGTTGGGGCGGCCATAAAACAAGCCTGGGAACAGGTGGGAGTGCTGTAAATGCAGGTTCCGGAACTGACGGATGACGCCGTGGTTGAGCTGGCCCGGGAAGGCGGCGTCGCTTTTATTCCTAAGCTGAGCGGCCAGCGTACCATCGCGCTTTCGTCCCTCAACGAGGCCCAGCGCCAGCGTCTGGTGAGCATCCTTGAGCAGGCCTTTCCGCGCGGCCAGCCGCCGGGACAGGCCTCGTCACCCGGCAGCGGTGACCAGCGCTATTTCCGCATCCAGATTATCTGGACCGGGCAAAATCAGGCGCACTACACCGATATCATCGTGCTGGTGCCGGAGCAGGAAGCGCCCGAGTCGCTGGTCGAGCTGTGGAAGAAAGGCGAAGGCTGCGTGTGTGATTAACCTTCGCCCCGAACAAACTCCACGCGTTTTTTAGAGATAAGACCGTGGCCGTTCTGGCAGAAATAGTCCACCGCCCCGCAGGCTTTTAAGACCTGGAGTGGCTGATGACACTCCGGGCAGCGGGCTTCGAGCGCAATATCTTTATTACAGCTCTCGCAATGCGCCACCCCGTTCTGGGGCTCAAGCGGTGCCTGGCAATCCGGGCAGGTAATCGTCATGGTGACTCCTTAAAAGCATTCTGGTCTGCGATCATTTTACCACGTCGCGTTCAGTGCGGGCCACGCAGCTGTTGCTGCAAGGTCAGCAGCAGCTCAACTTCCTCGATTCGGCGACGCGTCGTGCGGCTCACCTCGTGCGGATCCCGTTCAAAAAGACTGCTGGTGCCCAGAATGTGCCCGGCAAGACAGTGCTCGTAGAGTGTCCCGGGAATATGCCAGCGCTGAATATCCTTACCCTCAATCAGCTCAAGCACATCCTCCGCGCCGCGCCGGTCGTGGCTGATGATGCGCCCGTCGCGCAAACAGAGCCGTAATCCTTTTTGCCCGCCCGCGGGTCCCGCGTATTTGTTCAGCCAGATATCCACCGGCACGCCGCTGATGCGGCCCTGAAGATGCGCCTCGCCCTCCGCCGTGGACATGTCGCCTTTTGCGATAGCGCGACCCAGGCGGTCTTTAGCCGTGACGACCCGCAGTATCATATCGTCATTGCCGCCCAGATAGCGCACGGTTTCTCGCAGCATCGCCAGCACATGTGTACCAATATCCAGGATCACGCCGTCAGGGTGGCGAAGCGTGCGGGTATCCGGCTCGCCGGTGGCAAAGTTAAGCGCGATGGGTTCGCCTGCGGCGTTATACCCGCTCGGCTCCTGTAAAAAACCGTCGATTTTGACGATGTCAGAGACGCTGCTTACCAGCGACCTTTTCACCGTTTCGAGGCGCGCCATCCAGTGGTCTAGCGCCAGCACGCGGGGCGCCACGCCGGGGCGTGCCAGCAGCGCGTTGAGCTTTTCGATTTGTGAAAGCGTGGCGACAATCGGTTTTTCAACCACAATCCGCACAACGGGCGAGGTAATGGCCTGCTCCAGCACCTCAAGGTGGTGTAGCGAAGCGGTGGTGATAAACAGGGTATCAAGCGGTGCGGCAAGAAGCTCCGCAAGCGAGGCGCAGCGCGTGACGCCTTCAGGGTGCTTTGTGGGGAGAACATCAAACCCAAAACAGCGAACCGGGTGGCCTGAAAGGTGTCGCAACGCGGGGAGATACGCGGTTTCCACGACCGCACCAAGACCAACAAATCCTAACTGCATAGTTTCACCTCAGGGAATAGCGTGCCGGGGCGTAACGCCTGCCCCGGCACGCTGAGGTGTTATGAGGCGCTAGCAGCCGGTTTAGTCTGTGCATTTTCCAGCATGCGGCGCACCGGAACAATGAGGACGATCAGTACCGCGGCACAAATCAGCAGCGCGATGGAGCAGCGCGCGAAGAGGTCCGGCAGCATATCCAGCTGGTCGGCTTTCACGTGGCCGCCAATCAGGCCCGCCGCCAGGTTACCCAGCGCACTCGCGCAGAACCACAGCCCCATCATCTGGCCGCGCATTCTTTCCGGCGCCAGCAGCGTCATGGTCGCCAGACCAATCGGGCTCAGGCAGAGCTCACCCAGCGTCAGCATCAGAATGCTGCCCACCAGCCAGAACGGCGACACGCCCGCCCCGCCGCTGCTCAGCACGTTTTCGGCCGCCAGCATCATCAGGCCAAAGCCCGCCGCGGCACATAGAATGCCGATGACAAACTTGGTGATACTGCCCGGGCGAATGTTCATACTCGCCAGCTTCGGCCATGCCCAGCTGAACACCGGTGCCAGCAGAATAATGAACAGGGCGTTGATCGACTGGAACCACACCGCCGGAATTTCAAAATCACCGATCATGCGGTTAGTGTAGTCGTTGGCGAACAGGTTGAACGAGGTAGGCTTCTGTTCAAAGGCGGACCAGAAGAACGCGGCCGAGATCAGCAGGATAAAGCAGACCAGCAGCCTGGCGCGCTCTTTGCGGTTCAGGCCTGCAAAAACAAACAGATAAATAAAATAGAGGGCAACGGATGCCGCGATGACGTAGACCAGCACGCTGGCTACCGCAACCGGGTTAATCGCAATCACGCCTTGCGCAATCAGCGTCACGAGAACCGCAACACCTACCGCCAGGGCCAGCAGCCAGGCACCTACGCCGTTACGTTTCACGACCGGGCTGTTCCAGGTGGAATCCAGGCCGACTTCGCTGTCATAGCGTTTCATTGCCGGAACGGCAAATACGCGGAAGATAATCAGCGCGACCAGCATCCCGATACCGCCAATGCCAAAGCCCCAGTGCCAGCCGTGGGTTTTGATCAGCCAGCCGGAAATCAGCGGCGCGATGAACGACCCCATGTTGATGCCCATATAAAACAGCGAGAAGCCGCCGTCACGACGCGCGTCGCCTTTTTTATACAGGGTACCGACCATCACCGAAATACAGGTTTTGAACAAGCCGGAGCCGAGAACGATGAACATCAGGCCGATAAAGAACAGGTTATCGCCCATGATGGCCGACAGCGCAATCGACAGGTGACCGAGCGCAATCAGAATGGAACCGTACCAGACGGCTCTCTGCTGGCCGAGCCAGTTATCGGCCAGCCAGCCCCCCGGCAGCGCGGCCAGGTACATGGTACCGGCAAAGATCCCGACAATCGCCGAGGCGTTTTCACGCGCCAGCCCCATCCCGCCATCATAGACGGTGGCGGCCATAAACAGGATCAGTAACGGACGAATGCCGTAAAACGAGAAACGTTCCCACATCTCGGTGAAAAACAGCGAGCCGAGGGGATACGGATGGCCGAAGAACGTTCGGCTCTCTTTTTGATTAACAGAGGATTGCATAATTCTCCCGAAAGGTATGTCGTCGTGCTTGTAAACACCAGCAGGTACGCCGGCCAGTTACGTATCTGGCCGATTTTTTACCTGTGGCGAAAAGTTGGTTAACCATTTGATAACCAGGCGCTAGTTTTGTCTAGTACCAGACCCTGGACTTTAAGATGAAAATTCGACGATTGTCTACTTTCTTAGATTTAAACATGGTTAAAAGTGAATAGTGATTGACATCACACAGAGAAAACCGGCGGTATGATTGGGCAAAAAAAAGCCCGCGATAAACGCGGGCTTTCGTAAGTTCAGCAAAGTTTATTTGCTTTTCTTAATGTGCTTAATCAAACGCTTACGCTTACGCATCTGGTTTGGCGTCAGGGTGTTGCGCTTGTTGGCGAACGGGTTTTCCCCTTCCTTGAACTGGATACGGATAGGCGTGCCCATCACGTCCAGCGATTTACGGAAGTAGTTCATCAGATAGCGCTTGTAGGAATCCGGCAGGTCTTTCACCTGGTTGCCGTGAATCACCACGATTGGCGGGTTATAACCACCGGCGTGAGCATATTTCAGCTTCACGCGACGGCCGCGCACCAGCGGCGGCTGATGGTCTTCAGCAGCCATATTCATGATACGGGTCAGCATGGCGGTACTCTGACGACGGGTGGAGCTATCGTAGGCTTCACGCACGGACTCGAACAGATTACCCACACCGCTGCCGTGCAGCGCAGAGATGAAGTGTACGCGGGCAAAGTCGATAAAGCCCAGACGGAAGTCGAGGGTCTCTTTCACCTGCTCACGCACTTCATTGCTCAGGCCATCCCATTTGTTGACCACGATGACCAGTGAGCGCCCACTATTGAGGATAAAGCCGAGCAGAGAAAGGTCCTGATCGGAGATACCTTCGCGCGCATCAATGACCAGCAGCACCACGTTGGCATCTTCAATGGCCTGCAGGGTTTTGATAACGGAGAATTTTTCCACCACATCGGTGATTTTCCCGCGCTTACGCACCCCGGCGGTGTCGATGAGAACATATTCACGCTCATCGCGCTGCATCGGGATGTAAATACTGTCACGGGTGGTGCCCGGCATGTCGTAAACGACCACGCGCTCTTCACCCAGAATACGGTTAGTAAGTGTAGACTTACCTACGTTTGGACGGCCGACGATGGCCAGCTTGATCGGCAGATCCTGCGGGTTGAAGTCGTCTTCAGGCTCTTCTTCTTCGCCCGCTTCGCCGTCTTCAAACTGCGCCCAGTATTCCGCGTCTTCGTCCACCTCTTCCGGCGGGTTAACTTCGTCAACCCACGGCAGCAGAACGGTTTCCAGCAGGCTGGTTACGCCGCGGCCATGCGATGCGGCAATCGGGTAGATCTCACCCAGACCCAGTGACCAGAAGTCAGCGATAGCCTGATCGGCATCGATACCGTCAGTTTTGTTCGCCACCAGGAAGGTCGGTTTTTCACGCGAACGCAGGTGTTTGGCAATAGCGGAGTCCGCCGGCATCAGGCCAGCGCGCGCGTCCACCATGAACAACACCACGTCGGCTTCTTCAATCGCCAGCAGCGACTGTTCCGCCATGCGGGTTTCCACGCCATCTTCCGTACCGTCAATACCACCGGTATCAATACAGATGAACTCGCGTCCTTCTACTTCTGCACGACCGTACTTACGGTCACGCGTCAGCCCCGGGAAATCCGCAACCAGCGCATCACGGGTGCGTGTTAAACGGTTAAAAAGAGTGGATTTTCCAACGTTAGGGCGCCCGACAAGCGCGACCACAGGTACCATGTTTGAAGCCTCATAAAATTCAAAATAACGTCGCTTTCGCAGCGTTTTTAAAAATGTCAAAACGGCTCCTGAGTGAACAGGAGCCGTTTAGTATACTACAACCGCCGGGTAATTAACGCGTGATCGCGTACAGCGTGCCGTCTTTTGCCTGAATCAGCAGTTTGCCGTCAGCCACAACCGGGTCGGTCAGGAAACCAGAGCTGTCGACTTTTTGCTGCGCAACAAAGCGGCCATTATCCGGATCGATCCAGTGCATATACCCTTCGCTGTCACCGACCACCAGGCTACCGTTGTACAGTGCCGGCGCAGTCAGCAGACGGTGCAGCAGATCGCTTTGCGTCCACAGCGTCACGCCGCCTTCGGTGCTCAGCGCCAGCAGGCGATCGTTCTGGTCAACCATATAGATGCGGTTACCGTCAACGATGAAATCATTCACCGAGCCCAGCTCACGTTTCCACATGATCTGGCCGCTGCGCAGATCCAGCGCGGTCAGGTTGCCGTTATAGGCCAGAGCGTACACCACACCGTTAACGATAACGGGCGTGGTGTCTACGTCGCTCAGACGGTCAATTTCCGTTGAGCCAGTGGCCTGGGAGATACGCTGCTGCCAGATCATCTGGCCCTGCTGCATCAGCACGGCGCTCACACGACCGTTGTCACCGCCCACAATGGCAGCACCAAATGCGGTAGCCGGTGCGGATTCACCGCGCAGGGAGAGCGCAGGCATATCCAGGTTAACGGTCCATTTCACCAGACCGTCCGCTTCGTTCAGCGCCTGCAGCTGGCCGTTGCTGGTATGAATCAGCACCAGGCCGTCGCTCACCACCGGACGAGACAGGGACTCACCCGCCACGGTCGTTTGCCAGGCGATGGAGCCGTCGCTGCTGTTCAGGGCATAAATCTGTGCTTTTTCGCTGCCCACGTAAACGTGGCCACCGGCAACGGTCAGGCCGCCAGACAGCAGTGCAGGTTTACGGGAGAACCAGCCGTCTTTTTCCGCCAGGTTAACAGACCACACTTCTTTTCCATCATCGGCGTTCACCGCTTTCACGGTACCTTTGCGGTCAGCCGCATAGATTACGCTGTCGGCAAAAGCCGGATGCAGGTTGGAATAGAAATCACCAATCCCATCGCCCACGGAGGTGCTCCATGCGGTGGAGGGAGTAAACTGGTTTTCAACCGTCGGCAGTGGGGACATTTTCACAACGTCTTCTTCGCCACTGAACAGTGAACAACCACTCAATAACGTAACAGAAAGCAGTCCTGGCAGAAGTAATTTACGCAATTGCATCGGGTCCCTCTCAGACGGACAAATTATTTATTTTCATCTGCATCATTTCGCTCAGCGCAGGTGATGCTTTGCTATCCACGCCAGCTTGCCACGCTTTACGCGCGCCCGCTTTGTCACCTTTGCTCAGCAGTGCTTCACCGCGCAGATCGGCAACGATGGCAGCAAAACCTTCGCCTTTGATGGTATCGAGCGTTTTCAGCGCATCGTCAGCTTTTTTCTGCTGAACCTGAATACGTGCCAGGCGCAGGTTGATCACCGCTTTCAGGTTTTCATCGCTGGCCGCAGCAAGGCCCTGAGTCAGCTGAGCAGCGGCTTTATCCAGTTCGTTTTTATCAACGTACTGCTGAGCCACTTCCAGCGCAGCCAGTGCACCGTAGGTGTTTTTGTTGTCAGCGGCAAATTTTTCTGCCGCCGCCAGCGTTTGCGGCTGATCGGCACGAATGGCACTCACGGTATTTTCATAGGTCAGAGACGCGCCGCGCGCGGAATCCGCCTGATGATTGTTCCAGTAGCGCCAGCCAATCAAGGCACCCACACCTAAAATAACGCCAACCACCAGTGCTTTGCCGTTTTCAGCAAAGAAGCGTTTGATCGCGTCGACCTGATCGTGTTCGTTCTCGTAAATTTCCACGCAGTCCTTCTCCTTAGCCCAATAAAGTGCGCAAGTGCGCCGCAACGCCGTCCTGCGTTACCGTTGTCTGCTCACCAGAGCGCAGGTCTTTCACCACGACTTCGCCGTTAGCCACTTCGGACTCACCCAGCACCAGTGCAATACTTGCGCCCCACTTATCGGCACGAGCAAACTGTTTTTTGAAGTTGCCGCCGCCATGGTTGGTCATCAGCTTCACCGTCGGCAGCGCATCGCGCACGCGTTCGGCAAGCTGCATCGCCGCAGACTGCGTTTCCGCGCCTGAGGCTACCAGGTATATATCGACAACGGAATCTGCTTTAAATTCCGGATTAACTGCCTGAACCAGCAAAACAAGTCGCTCAAGGCCCATCGCGAAGCCAACCGCAGGCGCGGCGCGACCGCCAAGCTGCTCTACCAGACCGTCATAACGACCGCCTGCACACACGGTGCCCTGCGAGCCGAGGCTGGTGGTAACCCACTCAAACACGGTGCGGTTATAGTAGTCCAGACCGCGCACCAGACGCTGGTTCACGGTGTAGGCAATGCCCGCCGCTTCAAGCAGCTTGCAAAGACCTGCGAAGTGTTCGCGAGATTCGTCGTCCAGGTAGTCACCCAGCGCAGGCGCATCGTTCAGCAGCGCCTGGACATCTGCATTTTTTGAATCCAGTACGCGCAGTGGATTGCTGTACATACGACGTTTGCAGTCTTCGTCCAGCTTATCTTTATGCTGCTCCAGGAACGCCACCAGCGCGTCACGGTAGTTAGCGCGCGCTTCCAGCGAACCGATAGAGTTCAGTTCAAGAGAAACGTGCTCAGAGATGCCCAGCGCACGCCACCAGCGGGCGGTCAGCATAATCAACTCGGCGTCGATGTCTGGCCCCTGCAGACCAAAGACTTCCACACCCAGCTGGTTGAACTGGCGATAACGACCTTTCTGAGGACGTTCGTGGCGGAACATCGGGCCGATATACCACAGGCGCTGCTCCTGATTGTACAGAAGACCATGTTCGATGCCGGCGCGTACGCAGCCCGCCGTACCTTCCGGACGCAGGGTCAGGCTGTCGCCATTGCGGTCCTCAAAGGTGTACATCTCTTTTTCAACCACGTCGGTCACTTCACCGATCGCGCGTTTGAATAACGGGGTCTGCTCTACAATCGGCAAACGGATTTCGCTGTAACCGTAGCTGCCGAGCACCTGCTTCAGCGTGCCTTCAATGCGCTGCCAGATGGCGGTTTCGCCAGGCAGATAATCGTTCATGCCGCGGATGGCTTGAATGTTTTTTGCCACGTTTATTCTCTTTCTATATACAAAAAAAACCCAAAGAATGGGTTCAATCATACATGGGAAGCTCGCGGCTTCCCATCACGTTATTTTTCAACCTGCTGAACGCTGATACGCTGTGTCTCGTCCATCATGGCGGCTTTGGCACGGATACGGGCTTCAAGCTGGTCGATCATGTCACTATTATCCAGACGATCTTTACGAACGCCATCTTCATAGAGACCACTTTTCTTGTTACCGCCGGTAACGCCCAGGGTTGACACCAGTGCTTCACCCGGACCGTTCACCACGCAGCCGATAATCGAGACGTCCATCGGGGTGATAATATCTTCCAGACGTTGCTCCAGGGCATTCACCGTGCCGATCACATCAAACTCCTGACGTGAGCAGGTTGGGCAGGCAATGAAGTTGATCCCGCGCGAGCGGATACGCAGTGATTTCAGGATATCGAAACCGACTTTGATCTCTTCAACCGGATCGGCCGCCAGCGACACGCGCAGGGTATCGCCGATCCCTTCGGAGAGCAGCAGCCCCAGACCGATCGCGGATTTTACAGAACCGCTACGCAGGCCACCCGCTTCGGTGATCCCGAGGTGCAGAGGCTGATCGATCTGTTTTGCCAGCAGACGGTAAGATTCCACCGCAAGGAAAACATCGGACGCTTTCACGCTGACTTTGAACTGATCAAAGTTAAGACGATCCAGATGATCAACGTGACGCATTGCGGACTCAAGCAACGCCTGCGGCGTAGGCTCACCGTATTTTTCCTGCAGATCTTTTTCCAGGGAACCGGCGTTGACGCCGATACGGATAGGAATATTTTTGTCACGGGCGCAGTCCACAACCATGCGGATACGCTCTTCGTTACCAATGTTGCCCGGGTTAATGCGCAGGCAGTCGACGCCGTATTCGGCCACTTTCAGTGCGATGCGGTAGTCGAAGTGGATATCCGCGACCAGAGGAACGCTGACCTGCTGTTTGATCAGTTTGAACGCTTCGGCGGCATCCATGGTCGGGACGGAGACGCGAACGATGTCCGCGCCTACTCGCTCTAATGCTTTGATTTGATTGACCGTGGCTTCCACATCGGTGGTGCGCGTATTGGTCATCGACTGAACGGCGATAGGTGCCCCATCGCCGACTGGCACATTCCCAACGTAAATCCGTTTCGATTTTCTACGTTGAATCGGAGCCTGGTTATGCATGAAAAATCTCCCGCGTTGCCCGTCTGTTACTGTGCTGCTGATTGTTCGGCATTAACGGTAAGACGTGCAACCTGGTTAGTTCTGATAAAGCGGCTCAGGTCGACAGGTTTTCCTTGATACTGGATCTGTACCGCTGCCGGAGCGCCGATTTTAAGTTTATAAGGCGCCTGGCCGGTTAGGTTTAACGTGCCATCTTTACGCTGCAGGCCGCTGAACAACTTTTTACCTGTCGCATCAGTCACTTCCAGCCAGCAGTCGGCGTTGAAGTTCATCACCAGTGCGTTGGGATCGGCTTCAGGAGTTGCAGTACCTGCCGGGTTGGTTGGCAGAGACGCAGCGGTATTGTCTGCAGGCTGCGTGGCCGCTGGCGCGTTTGCCGCAGTATCCACATTCGCCTGGGAAGGAGAGACCACCGTGTTTTGATCCTGAGCCTGAGGCGCAGCGGTGTTCGCCGTTGCACCCGGAGCCGGTGCTGTACCGGTCGCCGGCGCGTCTGTTGCCGGGGTCTCTGTCGCGGCCGTTTGTGGCTCGCTGGAGGAGGCCGCGCCGTTGGTATTCAGCGGCACGTTCTGGGCGTTATCCGTTCCGGCCTGGTTGAGTTCGGCCGAGGATTGATCGGCCATCGTGGTGATCTCTTCCTGCTGTGCCTTATGGTTTTGCCACCACCAGGCACCGGTCAGACCGACCACTACAAACAGCACCAGCCAGGTAAAGCTCATCAGCCAGCCATCACGTTTTTTACGACGTTTCCCCAGGGAGAAGGTCTGCATCGGCGCAACTTTTGCTGCACGGACGGGTGCCTGCTTCTCCATCATTGGCAGTAATTCGTTTTCGGGGATGTGCACCAGTTTTGCGTAAGAGCGGATATAACCGCGCAGGAAGGTTGAAGCCAGATCGGCAGGCGCCTTATCTTCTTCAATATCGCGAACCGTGGAAACCTTCAGGCACAAGCGTTCCGCAACGGCTTGCTGGCTGAGTCCGAGTTGTTCACGGGCGTTGCGAAGACGAACGCCAGTGGAGAGTGCTTCATGTTGGTCGTGAGTGGCTTCAGTATTCATTCGCTACAACTACTGGTACGTGAAAAATAAGGGTTCAGGTGCCGGTGAGTCACAATGCCACCCGCACCGCGAAACTTCTGGTCAGTTAACCTTGAACAGACAGTATAAGACTGTCAGCCGGGAGATGACAGTACAGACTGCCCGAACGGCTAAACTGTTGTTACGTCGTTACATACTGCCCGAAAGTCGGATGAAACGCACCGTAATTATTATTCAGTCATCACGAATCTGACTGATTATTCAGTAAGATTATGCTTCACGGCGCAAATAATGCGCCGTGAGTGCATATTAATCAAACAGCTTTAACCGCGATGGCCTCACCCTGCATGCGTTTACGCAGGGTACGTTTGGTACGGTCAATCACATCACCTGCCAGCTGTCCGCATGCGGCATCAATGTCATCACCACGGGTTTTACGCACGATGGTGGTGAAACCATATTCCATCAGCACCTTGGAGAAGCGGTCGATACGGCTGTTCGAGCTACGGCCATACGGCGCGCCCGGGAACGGGTTCCAGGGGATCAGGTTGATTTTGCATGGCGTATCTTTCAGCAGCTCCGCCAGCTGGTGCGCATGCTCGGTACCGTCGTTGACGTGATCAAGCATCACGTACTCGATGGTCACGCGGCCCTGATTGGCGTTGGATTTTTCCAGATAGCGACGCACGGCAGCGAGGAAGGTTTCGATATTGTACTTTTTGTTGATCGGCACAATTTCGTCACGAATTTCATCGTTCGGCGCGTGCAGAGAGATCGCCAGCGCAACGTCAATCATGTCGCCGAGCTTGTCCAGCGCAGGCACAACGCCTGAGGTAGAGAGCGTCACGCGGCGCTTGGACAGACCAAAACCGAAGTCATCCAGCATGATTTCCATTGCCGGCACCACGTTAGTCAGGTTCAGCAGCGGCTCACCCATTCCCATCATTACCACGTTGGTGATGGGACGCGTACCGGTCACTTTTGCCGCACCGACGATTTTCGCGGCACGCCAGACCTGGCCGATAATTTCTGATACGCGCAGGTTACGGTTAAAGCCTTGCTGCGCAGTTGAGCAGAATTTGCACTCCAGCGCACAGCCCACCTGAGAGGAGACGCACAGTGTGGCACGGTCTTCTTCCGGGATGTAGACGGTTTCAACGCGCTGATCGCCAACCGCAATCGCCCATTTGATGGTGCCATCGGCCGAGCGCTGCTCTTCCACCACTTCCGGCGCGCGAATTTCAGCCACTTCTTTGAGCTTATTACGCAGAGCCTTGTTGATGTCAGTCATGTCATCAAAATTGTCGCTGCAGTAATGGTACATCCACTTCATGACCTGATCGGCACGAAACGGCTTTTCGCCCATCTCTTTGAAGAACTCGCGCATCTGCTGACGGTTCAGATCCAGCAGGTTGATTTTTCCATTTTTATTGGGAACCGCAGGAATGGCGACTTCGGAGGTATTCACTAATTCAGACATAATATTTACCGGCCTCGTTGTTACACGTTATGGCCCATGGAGGGTTGAATAGAAACGCCCCGGAAAGCGGTCTGCTCGTCCGGGGCGTTGCATTGTACAAACTCTGACGCAGGGATGCCACGTCTGGACGTGGCATTTACGAAAATAATGTGTAAACGAAACCGTTAAATTAACGGGTACGTGGACACACTTCGCCTTCAGCGAAGAAGAAAGCGATTTCGCGCGCAGCAGATTCAACGGAGTCAGAACCGTGAGTACCGTTCTCGGTGAAGCTGTCAGCGTAGTCAGCGCGCAGGGTACCTGCCAGCGCGTTGTCCGGGTTGGTGGCACCCAGCAGGTCGCGGTGACGCTGTACTGCATTTTCGCCTTCCAGCACGGAAACCACGATTGGGCCAGAGGTCATGAACTCAACCAGGCCGTCAAAGAATGGGCGACCTTCGTGCTCAGCGTAGAAACCACGAGCCTGTTCAACGGTCAGGTGCAGCATTTTGGTGCCAACGATTTTGAACCCTGCTGATTCAAAGCGAGCGAAGATGCTGCCAATAACGTTTTTTGCCACCGCGTTTGGTTTGATGATGGAAAAAGTACGTTCAATAGCCATGATAACCTCTGTCAATGTTCTGTTGTTTTGCATACCTGAGTATGGTGTGGCGCGGATTATAATGAGCAATAGCGCCATTGCCTATGGATTCAGGTAACATTTTTTTAAAATAAGACGAGTTTCAGCAACAGCTCACCGCTGAAAGCTGTTTTTGCGTCACTGTAACGCGAAATTCACTGTCACAACCTGCCCGGTCTCATCCATAACGAGTAACTGATAATCGCCTGCTTTATCAAGTTGTAATGTGTAAACTTTCCCTTTCACATTCAGCGGTTCACCGTTCAAAAACCACCAGCGCTCGCCGCTAATGCCGGTCACCTGAAGCGGCAGCGAAACGCGGGATTCTCCCGGCAGGCGTTTAATCACGGCGCCTTCACGTATGCCGGTCAGAATGAGTGGCGCAGGCGCGTCCTGCGAGAGCGGCGGACAGTCTGGTGATGGAGGTGGGACGCGTACCGCACGACGCTCGTTTGCAGGCAGCCAGGGCTCCAGCGGCAGCGGCCAGACGTCAAGGTCTTTCTCTGTTGCATCCGGGCAATCTGCCGCCACACGTTTGCCCGTTTTATCCAGCCAGACCGGGAAACGAATACCGCGAATGCCTTCCTGCTCCGGCAACAGCAGCGTGGGCGGCTCACTCCCCTCCAGCAGCCAGGTCGACAGACGACGTCGACAGTTTTCACTGCCTTCCGGCAGCGACTGACCGCCAGGCCAGCAGATCACGCCCCGCCCGACGCTTGCCGGGCGCGGATCGCGCGGGAGGCGGGCTTCGTCGATCGTTGAACGTGACTGAAGCAGGTTATTCACCTGGTTTAACAGCGGCACGGCGCTAGCAAAACCAAACTGTCCCGCCACGGGCGTGCCGTCCGGTCTTCCGGTCCAGATGCCTATCACGTAGCGGGCATTCAGACCGATGGCCCAGGCATCGCGGTAGCCGTAGCTGGTGCCCGTTTTCCAGGCCAGCGGCGCAACCTGCGGCAGCGCGTTATCCGGTAGCGGCTGCGCCTCGTTGGCCAGAATACGGCGAATAATCCACGCCGAGCCCGGAGACAGCAGCGGACGCTCAATGAGCGGATCGCCAGGCTGTAGCCGCAGCCTTCCCGCCTTACCGTGGCGGGCAAAGGCGCTGTAGGCCGCGGCGATATCGCCCAGCCGCGCGCCTGCCCCGCCGAGGATCAGGGACAGATTCGGCTGCGCCCCCGCGGGCAGGATCAGCGGCAAACCTGCGTTACTGAGCATGCCGGTAAACCGTTTTGGCCCGTAGGCTTCCAGCACCTGCACAGCGGGCAGGTTGAGGGAGCGCACCAGCGCTTCGCTCATGCTGACCGGCCCGTGGAATCCGCTGTCAAAATTCCCCGGGCGATAATCGCCGGTTTTTCTTGGTACGTCTTGTAGCAACGAGGCGGGATGGATCAATCCCTCATCCAGCGCCATGCCGTAGATAAAGGGTTTTAACACCGATCCCGGAGATCGGATCGCATTGACCATATCCACGTGGCTAAAGCGCGTGTCATCGTTAATATCCACCGACCCGACCCAGCCGCGCACTTTCATATCGGAATGATCCACGACGATCATCGCCAGCGAGCTGCGGGCCGGCAGGCGGGATTTCCAGTTCATCGCCAGCTCTTCCAGCTGCCGCTGCAACCCGGCATCCAGCGTGGTGACAATTTTCGTGTCGTGGCTTTTACTGAGCATCATGCGTGCAAAGAGCGGTGCCAGCTGCGGCATCTGCCGGGGTGCCAGCCATATCGACTCTTCACGGGATTCCTGGACCTGCTTTGCGGACCAGACGCCCTGCGTCGCCATGCGGTCGAGCACCTTATTGCGCGCCGCTTCAGCCCGTTCAGGCCAGCGGTCCGGGCGTAAACGACTTGGTGCCTGAGGCAGCACCGCGAGCAGCGCCGCGTCGGAGTAGCTGAGCTGTGACGGGGGTTTTCCCAGATAGGTCCAGCTTGCTGCCCCCACGCCCTGCAACGTGCCGCCAAACGGAGCACGATTAAGATAGAGCGTGAGAATATCGCGCTTGGAAAGATGCCACTCCAGCTGCAACGCCCGCCAGAGCTGACGAATTTTGCCCCCCAGAGTCCGCGGATGCGGATCCAGCAACCGCGCCACCTGCATGGTGAGCGTACTGCCGCCGGAGACAACCTTTCCGGAAGTTAAATCCTGCCAGGCGGCGCGCAGAACAGAAAGCGGGTTGACGCCTGGATGATCCCAGAACCAGCGATCTTCGTACTGGATCAGCGCCTCAAGATAACGGGGGGAGACCTCTTCGATCGTCACCGGATAGCGCCAGATGCCGTCGCTATCGGCAAAACGCCAGAGTGGGGTGCCCTTCTCATCCACCACGACCCGGGCGGGGTTAACCTCTTTCAGAGGCAACGGCCACAGGCGGTCAGCGGCCAGAATCAGCCCCCATAAAATGAGAAGCGCTCCCGCCAGCCACAGCCAGCGGGAGCGTATCAGACGAGCCATCAGCATATTACGGAACAACAATCAGCGGGCCACTGGCCGCCCCCGTGGCTCGCCACTGCGGCACGTACATAGACTCCACCATCGGAACCGGCACCTGATAGGAGCCCGGCGTCACCGCGCGCGCCAGATAAACCAGCGTGACCGGCTGACCTTCGTTCACCGGCACTGCTGCAACAAAGCGGTCGTCGCGGAATTCCATATGCTGAATGTCCGCCTGCTGCATCTGGCTCAGCAGGTTCTGCACTTCACTGCCGCTGTCCTGCAGGCTGGCGCTGCTGCTTGCCAGGTTCTGGTTTTCCAGCTCCAGACCGGCAGGGAGAAGATCCACCACCAGCGCGTCCGGCACGTTCTGGCTGGCTTTCACCTCCAGCCAGACCAGCACCAGCTCACCACTCTTCAGTGAGGAGAGCGATTTCGTGCTGCCGTCGGTTGCCAGGATATGACGTTCAACCTGCAGCACGTTCGAGCTCGGCTGTGGCGCATCTTCAGGATAACCTGTGCTGTCCAGGCGAACCCACAGCGGGGTTGTGCCGGTATTGGTGACCTGCAATGCACCAAGCTGGTCACCGGTGAGGTTTTGCACCTGCGCCTGCTCCCCACCTGATGCGGTATCAGACAGCGAGGTTTGAGCCTGCCACGCACCGGACAAGGTTTGCAGCGAACGTCCGGCCAGGAACAGCGCGTTGCTCTCCTGCGTTGACAACCAGCGCTGGCTGAAGGCCTCTTCAGACAACGCATTCAACAGCGTATTTTGCGCATCCGGCAACAGCTTGTACTCCTCGAGAAGGGAGAGCATCAGCGCGTTATCGCGAAGCGTGCTGCCGTAATCGGCCATCCAGGTTTTACTGTCGTTACGCGGCGTTTTGAGCGCCAGATCCAGCGCCTGCTGGCTGCGTGGGGCATCGCCCATCAGCTTAAGCGCCATACCGAGCTGCATCAGCGGCAGACCGGAAGCCGCCTGATCGTGACGATCCCAGATTTCACGCAGCGCACCCAGCGGTGCTTTTTGCTGACGCGCCAGCACCAGCGCGGCATAGGCCTGCACAGCGAACTTGCTGGCCTGCGTATCGTCGCTGTAGCGAATGGACATCATGCCCGGGTCCTGCAGATAGCGCAGCAAACGGCTATTCGCGTTATTGACCGCGTCGGCCGGCACGCTGTAACCCTGCTCGCCTGCACGCACCAGGAAGTCAGTGACATAGGCGGTCAGCCAGTACTCTTCCGGACCGTTTTTATCCCACAGCGCGAAACCACCATCATCACGCTGCATCTGCAGCAGACGGGAGATGCCGATATCAATGGCGTTACGGCGTTTGTCGTCCGTATCACCTTTGATGCCAAGCGCCTTCAGCTGTGCCGCGTTGGTATAGAGCGACGGGAACAGGCCGCTGGTGGTTTGCTCAAGGCAACCATAAGGATAAGCCTGCAACTCGCGGATATAGCGCGCCAGATTGAGCGGTGGTTTACCGCTCAGCAGCAATTGCCCCTGCAGCGTTGCAGGAGAGAAGCCGTTGATATGCTGCCCCGGTGCTGTCCAGGACTCACCCGGATTCAGCATGGCCCCGGTATTCACCGTCTGCGCCGGGAACGCCGGACGGACACCGATTTTCCAGCTCTTCTGCTGCGGGGCAAAGGTCTCGCCCGGAAGCTGCAGGCCGGTCACCTGCGCAGTCACTTCACCGTCTCCGTAGCCGTCCAGCGCGCGCACCGGAATAAACAGAGTCGTCCGCGCACCTGGTGGCAGTCGCACCGGCTGCGGCTGCGCCCCTTCCAGCGTCAGTTTTCCGGCCGCGGTTAACGCCACGTTCAGCGTTTGCGGCTGATCGGTCAGGTTGGTGAGGTCCAGCGTTAAGCGTGAAGTATCGCCGCTTGCCAGGAAGCGCGGCGTATTCAGTTCAGTAATCACTGGCGCGGCAACAATCACTTTGCTTTCGCTGCTGCCGAAATCGTCTTCTGTCCAGGCCTGCGCCATCAGACGCAGCTCGCCGTTGAAGTCGCCAATCGGCAGCGTAACGGTGCCTTCCCCGTTGGCATCCAGCGTTACCGGCTGCGCCTGCTGGGCAATAATGGTGACGTGGTTCACCGGCGGTTTGCCGCCGCGCTTCAGCTCATCCCCGTCGCCACCAAAACGCAGCGCGGCGAGGCGGCCCTGGCCTTCAATGACCTGACCATAGATATCGTAGATATCCGCGCCGTAGCGCTTCTGACCAAAGAAAGCCTGCCACGGATCCGGCGTGACGTAGTCGGTAATGTTCAGCACGCCGCTGTCCACCGCCGAGACCAGCACGTTCACTTTCTGCGGCACCGCGCCCTCTTTCACGCTGGCTTTCACCTTCACAGAGAGCGTCTGGTTTGGACGCATTTTCTGCGGGTTATCCAGTGCAATATTCAGGCGGCGATTTTCGTCGCCCATCGGCAGATGCAGCAGGCCGACCGCACGTTTCGGCGTGGCGGATTTGGATTTATCACCAGGGCGTACCACCAGCGTGCTGAGATAAAGATCGTGACGTTTCCAGGCTTTATCGACCGGGATAGCGAGATCCAGCCCGTTTGCCGGGACGTCGATCTCTTTCCACCACAGCGGCCCTTCGCTGGATTCGATCATCGCATAGCCCTTGCCGGCGGCCGGTGCAGAAATGTGCAGGTTGATAGTATCGCCAGGCTGATAACCCGGTTTATCCAGTTTCAGGGTAACGCGGTCAGGGCGCGCAGCCCCGGTGCCGTCGCTATTATCCTGCCAGCTGTAGCCCGCCCAGAAGCGCACGCTGCTGACCATGTCGTCCGGTGCTTTAACCTCCAGACGATAGGAACCCCACTCAACCGGGAAAGTGACTTTGCCGGTTTCATCAGCCTTAAGGGTCAACTCCTGCTCGCCTTCGATCAGATCTTTTTGATCAAACTGCGACTCCCAGCCCTCGCTTTCGGACCAGTTCCAGTAATAATCCCGACGTTCGCGGATCAGACGCACCTGTAACCCGGAAACCGCCTTTTTTGCCCCACTGGCATCGGCATAGACAATATCGAAACTGGCGTTGCCGTTCTCGTCGACAATCGGCTGGTTGACGGTGGTGTCGGTGCGGTAGTCATAAACCGCCTTGCTGGCGAACTGAGGACGGATGCCCGGCAATTCCGCTGCAGGCCAGATAGCCTGCTCAGCACGACGCGTCACCGGACGACCACCTGACTCCAGCAGGCTGGCCTGCAGGATCAGCTGTAAAGGAGAGTGCACCTCTTTCCACTGGCTCTCCGTAGAGACCTCGCCACGCCCCTGTTCATCCAGCGTAAGCTGAACTTCATCCAGACTGCGGCTCAGGTTTTCCTCGGCGATATCACCAAACTGGAAGCCCGGCAGTGCCGGAACCGCGTCGCGCAGTGGACGCAGGAAAAGTTGTCCCTGCAGAGTGTTACCGTTGGCCGGGGCACCATAGAGGTAATAGCCCACCACAGTAAAGTCGACGTTATCCTGCGGTGAAACCGGCGCTTTTTGCCCCGTCAGGTTAAGTGCCATCCGCTCAGGCATAAAATCTTCGACGTGGAAGTCCCACAGACGCTGCAGGTTATCGCCCGTATTGGCGCGGATATGCCACATGCCGGTCTGCGCCCCGCTGTCCAGCGGGTAGTTAAAGCGATAGAGACCGTTTTCAGGCTGCACGACAACGGTACGTGCCACCTGTCCGTCCGGACGCAGCACGTCAAGCTTCACCGGCTGATCGGGCAGTGGCTTACCGTCGCTGTCGCGCAGCAGACCGTTCAGGATCACCGTTTCGCCCGGACGGTAGAGATCGCGCGGGCCAAACATAAAGAATTGCTTGCTGTAGCCAGGGCTCCCTGCAATGTCGAACTCCGCCAGGTCAAGGGCCGGTAGCTTGAGGTCAAGCAGCGTGGTCTGACCGTCTTTGCTGGCCAGGATCAGCGCGGCTTCTTTGTCGGTTTCAAGCTTTGCGTGACCGTCACCGTCGCTGTTCGCTTCGGCGAGCGTCTGCCCTTTGTCGTTCAGCAAGGTCACAGTCACGCCGGACTGCGCCGCGCCGTTCTCCAGGCTCTGGGTAAAGATATCCAGGCGGTTATGATAACGGTGAGCGGACAGCCCAATATCACTTAAGGTAAAGAGCGTCGCGGCATTGCTGTAGTTGTAATGCCCGGCCTGGTTCATGACCGCGATATACACGCCAGACTGCTGGAGCGGTTTAATATCCTTTAGCGGCAGCAGCAATTTTTCACGCGTATTGCGCGCCGGATTAAGATCGAAGCGACCGGTGTACACCAGCTCCGCCATCTTCAGCAGGTTGTCGGATTCCCAGTTGGTCAGCGCGTTGCGGTATTCCCACTGGCTGACAAAGGAGGCCAGCGATTCAGGCTTCACGCGATAGAAATTGACGTCCACGTTGTTAACGTTGAGCGCCATCACCGGCAGACCTTCGACCACTTTGCCCGGCAGCAGCGAGCCGCGGCTCGCAAAGCCGACGGTAGGCTCGACGTCCCGCGTGGTCAGGGCTTTTTCATAATCAGTGCCGAACGTCGCCTTATTCAGCCCCTGCAGGCCACGTTCAACGGTGACGACCAGGTTGCGGTTGGGCTCCAGATGGCGCAGACGAAGCTCTTTCAGGTTAGGCGCAAGTTCCCACGCCCCGTCAACTTTGCCGCTTTTCTTGTCCACGACATGCACCGTTTTCGCGAAATCCTGATCGGGATTCAGCGGAACCGAGAATGTCAGCACCAGCGTGGCCGCGCCATCCAGCTGCACTTCTGAGGCATCCAGCAGGGTTAAGGCTTTGCCCTGACTCTGGGCCGCCAGTTTTGCCAGCTTGTCAGCGTCGGGCTTTTCCGCGGCTTTCGGTGTTGATGGGGTGGAAGCGGCGGGAGCCGCAGATTGAGTGTTATCGTCGCTGTTATCACAGCCGACAAGCGTAAATGTGGTAAGCAGCGCGAGAGAGATCGCGGCTAAGCGAAACGGTTTCATCCTTTGTCCCTGGCCCACGGGGCCCGTTGGTCGTCGTCCGGATAAGTATTATCCGCAAGTTTCATTAATTCAAAAAGTCCAATTTTAGAATCTGGAAAGCGCCTCGCAGAGTGAGTCAAACCGGCAACCCGCTGGTGCTACGCCGATCACAGCGTGAAACGTTACATGTAACCTTTCACGTCATTTGTTTTTAAAACAACAAGATAGCTGGATAAGCTCGCCGGGAGCCTGCTAGTTTTAAGCTCAAGACGCACCCTGAGTGCGCGGTTCAATAAGAGAGAAAGCCATGAAACGAGCCGTGAACGCCCTACAAAATTTTGGAAAATCATTGTACGGACCGGTACTTATCTTACCGATCGTCGGTCTGTTTATCGCCTTTGGTAACGTGCTGGGTAACGGTAATCTCGCGGAGTATCTGCCGTTTCTTGGTCATCCTTTCATTCAGCATCTTGGTCAGCTTATCGCGAAATCGGCCGTGTCGGTGCTGGTCAACCTGGCGCTGGTGTTTGCCGTCGGTATCCCGATTGGCCTCGCGACGCGCGATAAAGGCTATGCCGCGCTGATTGGCCTGGTGACCTTTGTGGTGTTTATCAACGCCATGAACGTCACGCTGCAGCTCCAGGGGGCGCTGGCCGCGGCGGATCAGATGAAAGCCGCCGGGCAGACGATGGTGCTGGGCGTGCAGGTGCTGGAGATGGGGGTTTTTGCCGGGATCCTGACCGGTGCGCTCTCCGGCTATCTGTACAACAAATACTCCGGCGTACAGTTTAACGGCGCGATGGCAATTTACTCCGGCCACTGCTTTGTTGCCATTGTGATGCTTCCGGTCGCCATGCTGCTCGGCGTGGTAATGAGTGAAGTGTGGCCGTTTGCCCAGCACGGGATTAGCGCGATGGCGCTGGCCATCAAGGGCTCCGGGCCTTTGGGCGTCGCCATCTACGGGTTCCTGGAACGTATTCTGGTGCCTACCGGCCTGCATCATCTGGTCTATACCCCGTTCCTGTATACGGAGCTGGGCGGCACGCAGGAGGTGTGCGGCACGGTTTACCAGGGCGCGCGCAATATCTATTTTGCCGAGATGGCCTGCCCGAACGTGAAGCAGCTCAGCAGCACCGTGGTGTGGGACGCCCGCGGCATCAGCAAGATGTTTGGCCTGCCTGCCGCCGCGCTGGCGATGTACATGACCGCAAAGCCGGAGCGTAAAGCCATTGCGAAAGCCATTCTGATCCCGGCAGCGCTCACCTCTCTGCTGGTCGGCGTTACCGAACCCATTGAGTTCTCCTTCCTGTTTGTCGCCCCGCTGCTGTTCGTGGTGCACGCGGTCCTGACCGGCATCGGCATGATGCTGTTCTCGCTGCTGGGCGTTCACGCTATCGGCGCTAACGGGATCATTGATTTCATCCTCTACAACCTGCCGCTGGGCACGGAAAAGTCCAACTGGCCGATGTACCTCCTGGTCGGGCTGATCATGTTCATCCTCTACTTCTCGGTGTTCCGCTTCCTGATCCTGCGCTTCGACATGAAGACGCCGGGCCGTGAGGATGACGATAAGGAGACGCGCCTCTACAGCAAGCAGGAGTACCAGGCGAAGGGTAACAACGACGGGCTGGGCGAATCCATCGTGGTGGGTCTCGGCGGTCGGGAAAATATTGACGTGGTGGATAACTGCTATACCCGCTTACGCGTCACGGTGAAGGACGTCAACCTCATCGACGAGCCGCGCCTGAAGGCGACCGGCGCGAAAGGGATTATCAAACAAGGTAACAACGTTCAGGTGGTCTACGGGCTGCATGTCAAAAAAATGCGAGAAGCCGTTGAGACGTTTCTCTGAAAGGAGCTAAAGATGTTTACACCCCCATTCATTCTGTCGATTGCCGGTGGCGGCAGCACCTACACGCCGGGTATTGTGAAAAGCCTGATGGTGCGCCTGCAGGATTTCCCGCTGGCTGAAATCCGCCTCTACGACATCGACGAGACGCGTCAGAACACCATTGCACCGGTTGTCGAGAAGGTCATTCGTGACCACAGCCAGAACATTAAATTCACCGTCACCGGTGACCCGGAAGTGGCCTTCAGCGGCGCGCATTTTATCTTCGCCCAGATGCGCGTCGGACAGTACAAGATGCGCGAGCAGGACGAGAAGATCCCGCTGCGCCACGGCGTGGTTGGCCAGGAAACCTGCGGGCCCGGCGGGCTGGCGTATGGTCTGCGCACCATTCTGCCGATGGTAGAGCTTATTGATCGGGTGGAACGCTACGCGCATGAGAAGGCGTGGATCGTGAACTACTCCAACCCGGCGGCGATCGTTGCGGAAGGAGTACGACGCCTGCGCCCGAACGCACGCGTGCTGAACATTTGCGATATGCCGGTAGCGGCGATGCGTAACATGGGGGCGATTCTGGGTGTCGATCGCCGCAAGCTGGAGGTCGACTACTTTGGTCTGAACCACTTCGGCTGGTTTACCCGCGTGCGGGTGGACGGTGAGGACAAGCTGCCGGAGCTGCGTAAGCATATCGCAAAGTTTGGCCTGCTAACGGAAGATGCAGCCAAAACCGACCCGCAGCATTCGGATCCGTCATGGGTGAAAACCTGGCGCAACATTAAGCCGATCATGGACAACTTCCCGGAGTACCTGCCGAACCCGTATCTGCAGTATTACCTGATGCCGAACCAGATTGTGGCGCATCAGAACCCGGACTATACCCGCGCCAATGAAGTGATGGACGGGCGCGAGAAAAAGCTGTTCGCTGCCGCCGAAGAGTACAAGCGCACCGGGATCCTGCCGGATGCCTTCCACGTGGGCGTCCACGGTGAATTTATCGTCGACGTCGCCTGCTCGCTGGCCTTTAACCTGCGGAGCCGCCATCTGGTGATGGTGGAAAACCGCGGCGCGATTACCAACCTGCCTTACGATGCCGTGGTGGAAGTGCCTGCTTATATCACCTCCGAAGGGCCAGAGCCTGTCCGCATCGGCCAGGTGCCGCTGTTCCATCAGACCCTTTTGCAGCAGCAGCTCGCCTCTGAACAGCTGCTGGTGGAAGCGACGATTGAAGGGAGCTATGAGAAAGCCCTTCAGGCCTTCACCCTCAACCGCACCGTGCCGACCATGGAACATGCGAAGGCGATACTGGATGAGATGATCGAGGCTAACCGCGACTACTGGCCTGCGCTGCAAAAAGCCTGGCAGGACGGCGAAACGGTGAAAAAATAGGGGCTTGCTCGCGAGTTGAACGTGGTTTGCTTGTCGGTGTCAGAAAAAACACCGACAATCCTTTTTTACGGAAAAGAATGGAGGCAACCCATGTCCACCTCATATTTTGTCGCTGCCGACTGGCTTATTGAGCACGGCGACGATCCGGAAGTTCAGATTATTGACGCGCGTATGGCCCCTCCGGGACAAGAGCATCGTGACGTGCCCGGTGAATACCGCACCGGGCATCTGCCGGGTGCGGTATTTTTTGATATTGAAGCCCTCTCCGATCACACCTCTCCCCTGCCGCACATGCTGCCGCGTCCGGAAGCGTTTTCCGTGGCGATGCGCGAGCTGGGCGTCAGCAAAGACAAACACCTCGTGGTTTATGACGAAGGGAACCTCTTCTCGGCGCCGCGCGCGTGGTGGATGCTGAAAAACTTCGGCGTGGAAAAAGTCTCGATTCTGGCAGGCGGCCTCGCGGGTTGGAAGCGTGACGAACTGCCGCTTCAGCAGGGCGACGTGACGCTGCCGGAAGGCGAATTCGATGCCACGTTCGACGCGCACGTAGTGAAACGCCTGACCGACGTGCTGGTCATAAGCCACGAAAAAACGGCCCAAATCGTTGATGCCCGCCCTGCGCCACGCTTCAATGCCGAGGCGGATGAACCGCGTCCGGGACTTAGGCGCGGACATATTCCGGGCGCGCTGAACGTGCCATGGGGCGATCTGGTGTTTGAGGGCGAGCTGAAAACCACCGACGAGTTGCGGGCCATCTTTGCGCGTCAGGGCGTAGATTTACACCGTCCGGTTATCGCCAGCTGCGGTTCCGGCGTCACGGCCTGCGTGGTCATTCTGGCGCTCGCCACGCTCGGCGTTAACGACGTCACGCTCTACGACGGCGCCTGGAGCGAATGGGGTGCGCGTGACGACCTGCCGGTTGAACCGGCAAAATAATGGATAACCGCCTGGCCACGCTGTTAACGCGCGGGGAATCGCTCACCCGCGCGGAGTATCGCGTCCTCGCCCACCTGACAGAACACCCGCTGCTGGTGGGCAAGATTACGGTTCGCGAGCTGGCGCAGGCGACGTTCGTCTCTACCGCCACCATTATGCGGCTGTGTCAGAAGCTGGGGTTCAGCGGATTTAGCGAGTTTATCTGGCACTGCAAACAGCTGCTCTCCGACACCCCGCATATTGCTGCTCAGGGGCAATCGCGCCCTGAACTGCCAGCGCTTTTTAATCAGTTTATCGCCAACTATCAGCACACCTTTCAGTGGGTGACGCACGATAAGCGCCAGCAGTTTGCTGACCTGCTGCGCCAGAAAGAGAGCTTCTTTCTCTACGGCGCCGGGTTTTCCTATCTGTTTGCGGAGTACCTGACCAAGAAATTGCAGGTGCTGGGCAAAACAGCGTTTATCTCCGGCCCGGGCGACAGCCGGAACATCTTTCTCAGCAATGCCGCCCGCTATGAGGTGTTTATTGCCGTCTCGCGCAGCGGCGAAACGGAACAGGTGCTGGATAAAGCGCGGATCGCCAAAAACGTCGGTATGGCGATCGTCGCGTTTACCCGCGCCTCGGCCAATACGCTGGCGGGGATGGCGGATGTGCACTTTGCCCTCTATGACGAGGCGGTACATTTCGCCGCCGAAGCCGCAGGCGTGACGTCGTTTGAGTCGAATCTGGTACTGCTGATGGATTTACTGCTGCTGGAAGCAACGGGGTGATGGTTCACCCCGCTGTCATCAGATAATGCGGTTGGTTTTGAGATCGCGCAGGAAGCCGCCCCAGCGACGTTCGTAGAACGGCGTGATGTGCTCGGTAATAAAGTGGCTAATGCCCTTCTCACCGTTCTTCACCTGGCAGATATCAATCGGTTCATCCCCCGGCAGCGTGTCGGTGGCCACGCTTCCCGCCGCCTGAACGATCTCGTCGAAATCGCCATCGGCTTCGATACCGATCAGCAGCACCGGCTTTTCGTCTGCACGCTCTTTGATCGAGCAAAGGAATGCGCGTCGTACCGGCTTCAGGGTTTTGAACAGTGTGGTCAGGGAATCGATCATCTGCGCGGGCGGCTCGGCCACTTCAGACAGCAGCAGCGTTTCGCCCCCTTCCAGCACTTCCTGGGTGCTGAGCGGGTTACCCTCTTCACCGATCAGGTGACTAATTTCACGCGGGGTGAACTCTTTTCCGGTCGGCAGCTTCGCGTTGAGGAACAGCGTCTGGCCCAGGGTCATTTCAAACAGGGTGCGCACCGGCATCACCACGAATGCCTGTTCGTCCTCTACCGCTTTCTGCAACGCTTCCAGCGAGGTAAAGAACGGGATCACCGAAGAGCCGTCGTCTTTCTCCCAGTGCAGGAGATCCAGCGCGCTGTCTTCCACAACCTGCTCCCCTTCCGCGGCCGTGCCCGGCACCCAGACGGTGGACTCCAGCAGCGTGCGGAAGAATGCCGGACGGTGGGCGGGTTCGGTCGCCGCCTGCTCCAGCAGGGTTTCTAATTCGTTTTTGGTATCTGACATAGTTTGGCTACTTCAAAAAACGCCAGGTGGCGTCTCGCTTACCCGGCCTACAAAACCGTAGGCCTGTGCAAGCGCAGCGCCGC